>NZ_CP140614.1:2100000-2377931 GCF_036556685.1 Sulfurospirillum sp. 1612 | reverse complement strand
CAAATGAACATGTTAAAATGTGAAATAAGTTTTTCACACTGTGAATAAATATGTGAAAAAAGGGATAAAAATGATTATAATGGGCATCGATCCGGGGACAAGAAATTGTGGCTATGCCATTTTAAACAAAGAAAAAACAAGTACCAATTTGATAGAGGCAGGACTGATAAAAATAAAAGAAAAGATTTTACAACACCAAATTATTGAGTTAGTAGAAGGCTTGGATATTATCTTTAAAAACCATAAAATAGATGCCGTTGTGATTGAAGATATTTTTTATGCGTATAACCCACAAACAGTGCTCAAACTCGCGCAATTTAGGGGTGCATTGAGCTTAAAAATCCTCCAGGAATTTGGAAATTTTCACGAATTTACTCCCTTACAAGTGAAAAAAGCAGTCACCGGCAATGGAAAGGCTTCAAAAGAGCAAGTGGCTTTTATGGTCAAACGTATCTTAGGTATTAAAAAAGAGATAAAACCACTTGATATCACGGATGCTATTGCCATAGCACTAACCTATTCTAACAGTATTAGAGTTTAGCACATGTAAAAAGATATTGGTGATCACTTGGTAGGTTTTCATACAATTCTTGTGCTAAATTTTGTATTTCCCAAAGAGCAGATTTACTACTTCTTAGATTGATGAAATTTTGCAAACTTCTGGCATTGATGGTCCAGGTGAGTTCTGTTTTGTAACTCTCCGGTAAACAATACTTCGCTTTATCATTGCTAATTCCCTCTTTTAAAACCAATCTTAGATTTTCAAGTGCGGCAATACTCATATTATCGACCATCTCAACACCGGTTAAGACGAGGTATTTTTCTGCGCGATCAAAATCTCCACTCACAAAGCATTCCTCAGCTTTTAATTCTTTTAGGGTATAACGCGTGCTTTTGACAGACAAAGAAGCAATTCGGTGTCGTGCAAGCTCTTGTAGCAGTGCTCTTGAAATACCTTGGATATAAAAAGTATAAACAAGATGTTCTAATGTAGAAGCGTGTTTGAATTTATTACCCACTCGATCAATGAGTTCTCGATCTTTTTCGCCGCCATTGTCGCTTTTATCAAAACTTTGCCAACAGGTTCTGATGGCGCTAGCACAAACTTCTAGTGATGTATGTTGTTGTAGTGTTACTTTCATAATTAGCCCTATCTATTTTTAGGGCTAATTATATCAAAATATTATGATTTTAGTTGTAGTAGTGTTTGGAGCATTTGATCTGAGGTGGTGATGGTTTTAGAATTGGCTTGAAAACCTCTTTGTACGACGATTAATTGTGTCAAACTTCGACTTAAATCGACATTACTCATCTCAAGTGAGCTCGCTTGTACGCTTCCTCTAGTTCCGGTATTTGCTTGTCCGATGATAGGATCACCTGAGTTTGAGGTTTGAATATAAGTACCATTACCAACACTCTCTAACCCTTGATTATTTGCAAAACTGGCCATGGCAACTTGCGCCAAGCCAAAACTTCGACCATTACTAAAACTTCCGATTAATGTTCCTGTTTCATCTATCTTAATACCGGTTAAATTTCCACCAGTATAGCCATCTTGGGTTAGATTGGTAGTAGAAGATGTCGCATCAAAACTGGTCATTCCATCAAATTGATTGGAAGTTCCCATTTGCAATGAAATGGTTTGATTGCCTGTTGAACCATTATTTCCCGTATAGTTAATACTTAAAGAGGAAGGTGTGGCAAGTGAGCCATCAGAGTTAAAAGTAATCTGAGTAGCAAGATAATTTTTAGGAGCAAGAGTACTGATTTCACCAGGGTCAGGGACGGATATCACCATTTCCCATGTTGAATTACTACTATCTTGTGATATTTTTCTAAAATTGGTTTGCAGGGTATGTTTTGTTCCCAATGAATCATAAATATCAATACTTGATGAGTGCGTTGCTGAGTAAAGTGATTGTGTTATTTTTGTGCTGCCATCTGCAGGTATGGTTCCTTGAAGAGGGCTCATGATATCTAAAAGGTTTTGATTATTTTGACTGCCTGCAACAACACTGACTTGCAAAGAAGAACCACCGGTAGGATTTGTAATTTCAAATTTTCCTGATGAGTTAACTGTTGCTGTTGCACCAGTACTTTGGGCACTAATAGCTGCTTGGATTTGACTTCGCAAATCTTCTGTCGTTTGAAAATCACCCGCGCCAGTACCATAAGTAAACGTCGTAGTAACGGGTGTTCCATTATCAAATATTAAACTAAAATTATCCCCATCTTTTAAAGCAAGAGAGGTACCGGTTTCATCAAATAAGGTTCCTACATCTAAAGCAGAAGGTGCTCCTGCTGCGACTTCTTTATTGCCATCGGTATTGGCTCCTGTGGAATCAAGTTGATAAATCAAGGATTTGTTCGTGACAGAAGGACCGGAATTTAAATTCGCTTTAATCGTAACACTTGAAGTAGGATTGGCGGGAGTTGTCATTCCTGGGTCAATCGTAATATTTTGTATCGGGGCGTTGGTATCGATTTGTTTGGTATCGGTATCTTGTAGCCATCCTTGAACAATATATCCATTGCTATCTACAAAATTTCCATCCGCATCAAAAACAAAGTCACCATTTCTTGTAAATTTATCAGTTTTACCACCATCAGGAGAGACAACAAAAAATCCATCATTTTGTATAGCAAGGTCGGTATTTTTATCAGTCGTTTCAACAGAGCCTTGTTTAAAAATTTTAGTAATAGAGCTGACTTGAGTACCTAGTCCTACTTGTGTTGGATTTTGACCTCCAAGTTCACCTTGTGGTGCGGTGGCAATTTGTGATGTTTGACTTAATAAATCTGAAAAATTAACCCTACTGTATTTAAAACCTGCCGTATTGACATTGGCAATATTATTACCTTCAACATCCATCGCGACTTGGTGTGCTTGTAGTCCGGATACGCCGGCCCAAAGTGATCTCATCATCTCTAAATCCTTTTTATTTAACTATCATTTTGGTGAGGAAATAAATTCCTAACCAATTCACGCGCTACTAAAGCTACGACTGTGTCGAGAACTTTTTATTTAACTTCATCTTGGCGAGGAAATAAATTCCTGATAAATTCATTGACTAAAGTCGAGAATTTAATACTTTAAAACCTAGAAAGCAAAAATTGTTCCTACTTTTTCATATTAATCGCATTTTGGATTAACTCATCACTGGTTGTGATACTTTTAGAACTGGCATCAAATGCTTTTTGCATGACAATAAGCTCTGTGAGTGCAGTAGAAAGACTTACATTGCTACTTTCAAGTTTCTTGGAACTGATTTGACTGCCTAAGATGGGCTTACCACTACTATCAGTATAAAAGATAGGATTACCACTGTTTTGTGAAGCACTAAAGAGGCTATTTCCTACTTGTTCTAATCCTTGATCATTTTGAAAATGATACACGGCAATTTTTGCAATAGGAATGCTTTTCCCATTGGTAAATTCAGCAACGACATTGCCATTGTTATCCATGCCATAATCTTTTAATAATCCATCTTCATAACCATCATGCTTTTCAGAACTTCCTGTGCTGAAATCAGCGCTTGAAAAGAGTCCATCATACGTGCCTACTGCTCCTAAATCAAGGGTCAGAGGAACCCCACCATTGGACAATACAGGAACTGTTGAACTTGATAATTTCCCATCAGAATCAAATGTTAACACACCCGTTTTAGAATCAACAATCGGATAAACTTTTTTGGCAGCGGCATCGATATCATATTGTGTTGGATCATAAGTTGATGTCGCATCATAGGTTTGTGCAGGCCCTAATATTTTGATATCTGCATCCCAGGTAGTACCTGTGGTTGGCTGGGGCACTCTTTTGGTAAATGTCATATCCAAGGTTCCATTCTCACCAGATGGGGAGATAACCGTTGAGGAAAAATGTTCAACATTCGGAATTTCTTGACCCAAATTATCGAGGGTGATAGTCGGGTCTAAATTGGCATGATAGGAGACATTTGTTGTCGGAGATGCTGGAAAATAAAGCAAATCTGGTAATTGTATTTTTGATTGTGAGGAGACACTTCCTAGAGGAATATCATCAATATTTGATATAGCATAAGCATCTGCCAAAGAGAGAGAGGAATCACCGAGGGTTGAGCCATAAGCATCACGTGTCGCTTGATCTAGCGTTGTTGGTGTGATGTTATTACCCAGCGTTCCCAAAAGATAGTTACCACTTGCGTCAGTCAAATATCCAGATGCATCAACATCAAAAGAGCCAGATCTTGTATAATTTATTTGATTGCTACTGTTTTGAACACCAAACCATCCTTCAGAATTTAATGCCAAATCAAAAACATTATCCGTTGTCTGAAGGGCACCTTGTGAGGTATCTAATGCAGTGGCATCAAGCGTTGACCCCATGCCGATTTCATTAGATACTTCCATCCCGTTGGAAGATAAAGCTTTTGAAAACACCGTGGAAAATTCTGCACTACTTCCTTTAAATCCTACGGTGTTGACATTGGCAATATTATCGGCTAAAACGTCAACTCCTGATTGAAATGAGTTGAGACCGGATAAGCCATTATAAAATGATGTATTCATGTGTGATTTCCTTTGATTAAAACATTGAATATGTTAAAAAAACTCTTTGATATTACTCATTGGAACATAGGAATTTCCTAATTTCATAGTAACCGTTCCTGAATCATATTTTACTGAGTCAACCGGAAAGATACCATATTGTGTTTGCATCGCTGCACCTGAAGCATCAGTATAATCAGCAGTAACGCTGTAACTCCCTGCAGGGAGCGCTTTACCCATTGAATCTGTTCCATCCCAGTTAAAAGAAATATTTCCAGCATTGCCTGCTTGATTAGACAAATCAACAGATTTGACAATATTGCCATTTAAGTCACTAATGGTAAGGGTCCCTGATTCAATTTCATTAGGAAAATAGACATCAAATTGTGTTCCACCACTATCGGGAAGTGAGATAGTATTACTGCCAAGACTTGCCATCTTGCCGATTGCTGATATGGCATTGTAATTTTGTGAATTACTAAGTTGTGTGGTTAATTCTGCCAATGCCGCGTTTGTATTGTCGGCAGATTCTAGTGTTGCCAGTTGTGATGTTTGGGTCAAGATTTTTTCTGTATCCATAGGACTGGTTGGATCTTGATATTGCAATTCGGTCAACAGCAGGGTCATAAATGAATCTTTATCAAGTACTGAATTTGGATTGGTTGCCGTTGTAGAGCTACTGCTGCTAGCACTGTTTAATGTGCTACTAACCCCGGTTAAGCCTGTGGTATCTGCTGTTATTGTACTGGTTGCCATTTGTTATCCTTTATACATATTGTGGAACGATGAGTTCCAATGTGCCATCATGGCTTGATTGATTTTGAATACTTTCAAAAGTGCTTCTTTGTTGTTTATTGCCTTGTTTTCCTTGGTCGTGTTTACTTTGACCTTGATCTGAAAAATTCATCTCCAAATTTGAAAATCCCATAGAAACAAGCGAATTTTTAAATTCCGTTTGGTTTTGTGTAAATAGTGCCATTGTATTGGTGTTGGATGTAATATTAACATGCAAATTATTACCGCGATGCAGTAAGGTCACATCAACACTGCCTAAATTTTTTGGATTTAAAGAGAGTTGCAATTTCATAATCGGTGGCTTGTAGTGTTCCATTTTCTCTTTTAAATCAGATGCAAATTGATTGAAACTCTCTCTTAGTGGGAGCGCTTTGTCTGTTTTGCTTATCTCTTGGGGAATGTGATTTTTAATATCAATCTTCACGGAGCCTAGTTTGTCACCACTAAGTGGTTCAACTTTTTTATCTTGAGTCTGTGTGTGAGATGTCGTTTGTGACATTTGTGTTGTACGCAATGCTAAAGCGTTGAGCATATCGGTATTGATTGTGATATGTGGTTTACTGTTCACATGTTGTGATAGCAAAGCATCAACGGGTGGTTTTGTCACGACTGCTTCTTGCGTTATTTTTTGTTTATTTTGAACATCATGAGCGGGTATTTTACTGAGTGTTGCTTCTGATGGCTTTACAATATCTTGAATATTTTTACTAGCATAAGTGAGAGTTTTATGGTCATTTTGTTGGGTATTTTGTGTTGAGCTAGATTGCTTTGGTGTCGATGTTTCTGATGGTTTTAAATAATCAGAAATTTTAACAGTCTCATGAGATTTTATTGTATTTTCATGATCTTTGTTAAAGACCATAAAAGCCGTATGCTCTTTAGTGGTTGTCATGTTTTCTTTTGGATGATTTGAAACAGCAATAGGTTGCTTTATATCTTCACTGTGACGGAGTAAGGTTTGCAATATATTTTTGGGTGTTTTTGTGCTTTTTGATGTTGTTTCTTGCAAGGATTGCTGCGTGATTTGGACATGAGGTTTTGAGGTATCCCGCAAGATTTGTAAACTTTGTGCTAGTGGACTACTCACGCTTTCTTTGATATGATTTTGAACGATATGCTGGGATTGCTTTGTCGTGATTGATACACGCGTTAAAGGTTTTTCTGTTGGTTCTATCTTTTTTGTATCTGTCATGTGTTGCGTTTGTTGCGTTGTTGTCGTATGCGTTGTCGTTTTCAACGCTACTTTTTTCTCTGTTTGATTTGTTTGATTTGTGAGTTCAAAAAATTGTTTGATATCGAGTTTAGGAAAATCTTTTTGCAAGGTTTCCACTTTCTCGTGGGTTAATTTTATATGTTCCAAACCTAATTGGTATTTTTTTGATAGGTCAATCAAATCGGTAACATTTTTGACGTTTTTGACTTCGTTTAAGAGTGTTGAGGTATTGGCAATTTCAGTTTTTTGAAGTATTGATTGTACGGTATCTGTAAATTTTGGAAAGGACACTTGGGTATCGTTTTCTTTCAGCGAGCTGATGATATTAAGAATCTCTCCTAATAAAAGCTCACTGCTTGATTTTGATGGTTTTTTTAAAGAGGTGTTACTACTGTTTGTTGTCTCCATGGATGATGTATCATGATGGAGTAGGGTTTCTTCTGTGGTTGATTTTTTTGCAGTCGTTTTGATTTGTTCAAAAAGGATAGATAAAAAATCTTTGGAAAGGTTTTTAGTATCGGTTTTATCCGCCACAGAAGTGGTATCTTTTTCTAATGCTTTTGCAGAAGGTACGATACTGATTCCTTGACTTCCTTTTGATATTAAACGTTGCATTACAATCCTCAGAATGATGTTTAGATTTACAAAAGCAAAATTCATTCCATTTATAAAATCTCTATTATTTTTACGATAAATATGCGATTATTGAAAAAATTAGATATAATATCGTCCTTATGCTAACTCTCATAGTTAATAATCAAAAAAGTTAGTGACAAATATTAGGAGAAATTTTTGCAAGAATTTAGAAATATTGCTGTTATAGCGCACGTTGATCATGGAAAAACGACATTAGTTGATGAATTATTAAAACAATCAGGAACATTTACGGAACATCAAAAAGTTGATGAACGGGTGATGGATAGCAATGCGCTTGAAAAAGAAAGAGGCATTACCATCCTTTCTAAAAATACAGCGATTATGTATAAACACTACAAAATTAACATTATCGACACTCCCGGCCATGCCGATTTTGGTGGAGAAGTGGAACGTGTTTTAAAAATGGTTGATGGGGTTTTGCTACTTGTTGATGCCCAAGAAGGGGTCATGCCTCAGACAAAATTCGTGGTCAAAAAAGCACTCTCATTGGGCTTGAAACCAATCGTTGTCATTAACAAAATCGATAAACCAGCAGCGGATCCAGATCGTGTTGTCGATGAGGTTTTTGACCTTCTCGTCGCTCTTGGTGCATCTGAAGAACAGCTTGATTTCCCAGTAGTGTATGCTGCAGCAAAAGAGGGTTTTGCAAAATATAATATGGAAGATGAAGACAAAAATCTTGAACCATTATTTGAAACAATTTTAAATTCTGTTCCTGTTCCTACCGGTTCTGTCGAAAATCCACTGCAAGTACAAGTCTTCACGCTTGATTATGATAATTATGTCGGAAAAATCGGTATTGCACGAATTTTTAATGGTACCATTAAAAGAAACCAAACCGTAATGCTTGCCAAAGCAAATGGAGAGCAACTCAAAGGTAGAATATCAAAACTTATTGGATTTAAAGGCTTAGATCGTGTGGATATTGAAGAAGCCACGAGTGGTGATATTGTAGCGATTGCAGGTTTTGAAGCCTTAGATGTAGGCGATAGTGTTGTTGATCCTAATAATCCAATGCCACTAGATGTCCTCCATATTGAAGAGCCGACGCTCTCTGTTGTGTTTGGTGTTAATGATTCACCATTTGCCGGTACAGAAGGAAAATACGTCACTTCAAACAAACTGGACGAACGACTTGATGCAGAGATGAAAACTAACATTGCCATGCGATATGAAAATGCAGGTGAGGGTAAATTTAAAGTTTCAGGAAGAGGAGAGTTACAAATCACAATCTTGGCTGAAAATATGAGACGTGAAGGTTTTGAATTTTCACTCGGTCGCCCTGAAGTTATCATTAAAGTTGAAAATGGTGTCAAACTTGAGCCATACGAACACTTAGTCGTTGATGTACCTGATGATTTTACCGGTACGGTTATCGAGAAATTGGGTCGTAAAAAAGCAGAAATGAAAGCGATGAATCCTACCGGTGATGGACAAACCAGAATCGAATTTGAAATCCCAGCTCGTGGATTGATCGGCTTTAGAGGGCAATTTTTGACCGACACCAAAGGAGAAGGGGTGATGAACCATTCATTTTTGGAATTCCGTCCATTAAGTGGTGAAGTGGAACACCGAAAAAATGGTGCATTGATTTCGATGGAAAATGGGGTTGCTCTTGGATATTCCCTCTTTAATCTACAAGATCGTGGTGCTTTATTTATCGAACCACAAGTGAAAGTGTATGGCGGGATGATTATCGGAGAACATTCACGTCCAAATGACCTTGATGTCAATCCTATCAAAGGAAAAGCTCAAAGTAATGTCAGAAGTAGTGGTGCTGATGAAGCGATTAAATTGGTTCCACCTCGAAAGATGAATTTAGAATTAGCATTGGAATGGATTGAAAATGATGAACTTGTCGAAGTCACTCCGGTTAATATCCGAATGAGAAAACGCATCCTTGATCCAACAAAAAGAAAAAGAGCTGCCAAGTAAAAATTTGAGTGTTTGAGGTGGGTTTGGATTGTATTCAAGCCCATCAAAAGATCATGATAAAAATTCTGAAGTTTTGTGTGAGTAGGGCAAGCGGAGACTTCTAAGAGTCTCCTTTGTTTATAAGATTATTTTACGGCCGCAAGTGCTGCATCATAATCTGGTTCAGCAGTAATTTCAGGAACGATTTCTTTATATGTTACGATACCTTTTTCATCAATAACAAAAATAGCACGACAGGTAACACCTGCTAAAACAGAACCTCCTAAGAGAACGCCATAAGCATTGGCAAAATCTTTATTTCTAAAATCAGACGTAACGGTTAATTTATCAATTCCCTCAGCAGAACAGAATCTTCCTGATGCAAATGGAAGATCAAGAGAAATAACGGTTGGTTTAACACCTTCAAGATCTGCAACTTTAGCATTAAAGTTACGAGTTTCTGTGGCACAGACGCCAGTATCTAGTGATGGAACGACGATCAGTAGTTGTTTGGTACCTTGTGCGCCACCAACGACTACGTCTCCAAGACCATCTGCATTGACGACAGTGACTTCGGGTGCTTTATCACCGACATTGATTTGTGTTCCTAATAATTCTACAGCTTCGCCTTTGAATTTAGTTGTTGCCATTGTTTACCTTTATATTGAAATTTATTTAATTATAGCTAAATAGGATAAATTTTATCTTAATTAATAAAAATGATATAATAATCTAAAATATTTATTATTGGAGCTTTCAAATGAAGAAAATCAGAATTGTGCAAGTGTCCGTGACAATTGTCGTTCTTGTGTTTGTAGCCTACTATATGGTGCAATATTTTCAAAAAAGCAAACAAGTCAATGCGACGTTTTCTGGAGGATTTGGACATTCAGCCACATCAAATATGTCGAAACGTTCTACTTATGGTAGTGACCCGACAGAGGTGGCACTTGATGGGATTTTGATTAATCTAAAAAGTGGACAATATCGATATATGAAAGCGGATATGACCTTTAAGATGAAAGATCAAGCGGATAAAGATTTGCTTGAAAAAAATATGAAAAAAGTAAGAGATTTAATACTCAGATACAGCTCTTCATTGGATAGTTCACAGCTTTCGAGAGAGCCTGAGAGGGAAGCATATAAAAAAGAGCTCAAAAAACTCATCTATCAAACATTGGGTTTTGATGTGCAAAATATCTATTTTAGAAATTTTGTTTTGGCTCAATAAGTTTTTGGTCTTTTTGAAAGAATACAAATATTAAGGAAGCCAAGGTAATAAGAGCGGCGTATAAAAAGAGATTTTTACCATAAAGAGACCCTGCAATCAACGAACCTGTAAATCCACCTAATCCAAATGAAAATCCATAATAAAATTGTGAGGAGAGCTTTTTGTCCTCGTAGGTGGCATAAAGATAGCTAATCGCTGCGGTGTGATTTAATGCAAAACTAAAGATATGAAGTGATTGTGAGAGGTACGATATCATGATGGAATCTGGAAAGAGATACAAAAGCAACCACCGGATGATTGTCATGACCAGCGAGATTTTGATAATCATTAAGAGATTAAATTTTTGGAAGAGGGGAGATTGAAAATAAAAAATCATGATTTCACAGATGATTGAAAAAGTCCACAAATAGCTGACGGTCTCTAAAGAGATGCCGTGAGCCGTTTCATATATCGTAAAAAAATTATAAAAAAATCCCATAGCAACTTGTAATAAAAACAGACTAATCCAAATATAAATGGCTTTTTTGAATTCAAATTTACCCTCTTTTTTCTCTTTCATTGTCTCAGTGCGCTCTTGTGCTGCAATAGAAAAACCAAAGATAACGACCAATATACTCGCCATTAAAAAATAGTGCAATCCGATAGTATAGGTTGTGAGTTCACGCGCCAAGATTAATCCACACAACATAAATCCTAGTGAACCATAAAGTCTCGATTTGCCATATTTCTCCTTTTTGAGATAGGTGAGTGCATGGGTTTCAACATAAGGCAATATGACGGCAAATGAGACACCAAGGAGAATGTTAGGAATGATAAAAAGATAGCAATTTTGTATGGTAATATAAAAAAGAAGTGCTGATATAAGCGATAGCAACAAACTACCATAAAATATTTTTAAGGTGAGTTGTATCTTGTTCAAAAAGAAAAATGGCAACAAAAATCGCATCAATGGGCCGAGTGAAAAGATAAAGCCAATTTGAAAACTACTATATCCCAATGTTTGCAGAATTTTTGGCAAAAAAATGATATAAATCGCAACCAACGTAAAATAGAAAAAGTAAAAAGAAGAAATTTTAAAAAATAGTTTCATCTACGTTGTAGCGATAGAAGCGGGATAAGTCTTTGTGATGAGATCATGAAGCATTTTTTTATCCCCGCGAAAAAATGGTATAAAAAGCAGGGGAAAGATAGCGATACTCAGTGTAAAAAGGAGATACCTCCCGCTGATTTGTCCCAATGTGACGGGCTTGCCTTGTTGGGTTAACAGTTTTATTTCATAGGCTTTGTAACCCGGAGTTTGACCCTTATAATAGAGAAATAGCGTCGTGATAATATAATGAGGTATCAAGACATAGGCCCAACCATAGAGCATGTGCGTTTGAAACGCTTCTCGTGAGCCTAAGATAATATAAATGACAAAATAACAAATGGGCATAAATATCATGAAAGAATCGGTTAAAAATGCTTTGATTCTATTGACTATTGGAGCGATGTTTGGGATGGTATTTTGTACTTTTTTCTTAGGAATATTTCCCTTTTTGACATCACGCCATTTCATGATATTTAATTGCCTCTGCTACCAGGTTTTTGTGCAATACTCCCCTCTTTACAAAGGGGGCACTCTTCGGGTTTGAAAATTTCAAATTCAAAATCCTCAAGCGCAAAAAATGGAACATCCTGCGGTAATTTACAAGAAGGCTTGGCTTCTTTTTGACTTCCACTTCTAGCGCAAAATCCACGATTTGCAAGAGCGGCAAAGGCGACAATATTCGCACCCATCTCTTTGGCAACATGGGCAGCCTCTAGTGCTGAGCCTCCGGTTGTGATGATGTCTTCACAGATGAGGATATTTTCATCTTTTTTGATTTCAAAGCCTCGTCGAATGGTCATCTTCTTTTCAACGCGTTCTGCAAAGATGAAACGTACGCCCAATGCACGTGCTAATTCATATCCGGCTAAAATACCTCCAAGCGCAGGAGAGCAAACGGTATCAATCATGATACCGCTTTGTTGAATTTGTTTGGCTAATGCCTCTGCTAAGATTTGTGCGGTTTTTGGATTTTCCAAAACTTTGGCACTTTGAAGATAATATTGTGAGTGATTTCCACTACTTAAGAGAAAATGCCCTTCTAGTAACGCGTTTGATTCTTTGTAAATGGCTTCTATATTCATATTTTTAAAATCTCAGCTTCTTTTTCTTTTACAGAATCATCGACGGATTTCACGCCATTATCTGTAATCTTTTGGACTTCATCGTATGCTTTTTTTGCTTCATCTTCTGTGACTAATTTATCTTTTTCAAGTTTTTTGACTTTGTCATTGGCTTCTTTTCGGATATTTCTAATCGCTATTTTACATTTATCGCCCATGACTTTGGCCTGTTTTGCCCCCTCTTTTCTCTGTTCTGTAGTCATTGGTGGAAAAAAGAGTTTGATGTTTTCACCGTCATTATTGGGATTGACACCGATGTTGGCTGAGCCTATTGCGTGTTCTACTTCTTTGAGTAAATTCTTTTCCCATGGTGTGATACTGATGGTCGTGGCATCATTGACTAAAATAGTTGCCACTTGACTCAACGGGGTAGGGGTACCATAATAATCGACTTTGATATTATCAAGTATCGAGGTTGAAACTTTTCCACTTCGGATAGTCGTAAAATCTCGCTTCAACGCATGGAGCGATTTTTCTATATGTTCTTTTTGTTCGGTGTAGATTTTATTGAGTTCCATTTAAGTCCTTTATGAGTAATTTTGTGGAAATTTTATTTCCGATTTTCACAATCACACGATTCCTCTCAAGTGTCAATTTTTTATCGACCTGTACGTCAAATAGGCCGTTTTTGATAGTGACATTTTCCCATCCATATTTGCTGATATAGATACTGCCTTTTGAGGCGGTGCTGTTTGTTTTTACTTTGATGATTTTGAGAACCTTGTCTTTAGGCAAGATTTTTGGCTCAATCCATGTGGCGTTTAATGTGCGCAGTCCTAAAAGATAAGAGAGATTTGTTTTTCCGACTAGCGCACTGCGGTCTAAATCAAACACATTACTGTTTTTACCGACAGCGCCAATATTTTGATTAATAATTGCTTGAAAACCAAATGACTTGACGATGTCTCTCACCCGCGGGGTGAATTCGCCATAAGGGTATGAAAAATATTTTGGTTTTAGATGCAAGTGCTTTTCAAATAATTGCATTCCTTTTTTGAAATCTGCTTCTATTTCTTGTTGAGACATGAGCGTGAGATGCCCGTGAGCATAGGAGTGAAATTCTAAGGAGCCATACTTTTTGATTTCATTTAATTGATCCCATGTCAAATAATCAGGATAACGCTTTTCGGTGGCTTTGACATAAACAAAGAGTGAAAAAGGGTAATGATATTTCTTGAAAATTTCAAGGCCATTTTCGTAAAAGCTTTTGAAATTGTCATCAATCGTGAGTACGACCCAATTATCAGGGATATTCTTCTTTTGTTTGAGTGCCGTGACCAGCGTCTCAAGTGGGACGACTTTATAATTGTTATTTTTGAAATATTCAAATTCTCTTATCAATTCACTTTTGGTGGTATCGGTACTGGGATGTCTTCCATCGCCAAACCTGTGATATACAAAGATATGGGCGTCTGCCCATAACGTTATCGCAGAGAGTAGCGACAGAAAAAAAATTTTATTTATTTGCAGGTGCACTTGGAGCTTTTGGTGCTTCAGGAGCTTTTGGAGTAGCCGGAGCTGTTGGTATAAGAGGTTTTTCTACTTTTATATCTTCTGCTACGGAAACTTTTTTATCTTGGTTATAAAAATAACCTAACGCCAAGGTGTTGATTACAAATACAAATCCAATCACGAATGTGAATTTTGCCATAAAGCCAGCAGGTCCTTTTGCGCCAAACAGTGATTCATTGCTGCCACTATATGCGCCCAATCCGATAGAAGAGCTTTTTTGAAGCATTACCGCCACTGTTAATATTGCAGCTAAAATAAATTGAAAGACCAATAAAGTCCCGGTCATAAAAATTCCTTATTTTGATTTTTGACTCGATACGTAATGATTTATGGAGTCATGCTTTGGTGTAATCCGGAATTATATCGAAAAAATCATAAAATTAATATAATAACCCAAAAGATACAAAAATTCATCGGAGAAAATTTATGGCGCTTTTGCTTTTCATTTGTCTGAATGTATGGCGCTATTTAAGGAGTTAGCCCTTTCCCTATAAGCATCTATTATAATAGGTGATTTATGGCAAAAAAAGAGAAGATTTTGAGGGTATTGATGATATGAAACAATACGCCTGAAATGTCTCAAAAGTGACATAATAGAGACATAAATAGGAAAAAAAGGAATATTTTTTTAATTTTTAGAAAAAAAGTTTACCTTTTTTGCATTAAAATGAAAATATTTTATAAAATTTTACAATTTTTCAAATGCCGTAATATCGGTGCTAATCCCCTCTTTATATAAATTATCATGATACGTGAAATTTTTTTTAATAAAAACATAAAGATTATCGACTAGAATTATGTTTATCAAACGATAGATTTCTAGAAGTTGGTCTGGGAAAATATTGTCATCAATGGAGAAAATATGAAAGTAGAAATCTCAAGAAGGAGATTTCTTCAAAGTAGTGTTGCATTGAGTGTTATTGGAGGGACATCCCTCTCAACCACTCAAATATTAGCTGAGACTTCCAAAAAAGCAGAAGCTAACAATACACTTTCGAAGAAAGTTCCGACACTTTGTGAAATGTGTGTCAATAAGTGTGCCGCTATCGCACAAGTGAGAAATGGTATCGTTAAAAAACTCGATCCAAATCCACGATTCCCAAAATCTAAGAATATGTTGTGCGCAAGAGGTGATGCAGGGATTCATGCGTTGTATGATCCTGATAGACTCAAATATCCACTAATACGAACAGGTAAACGTGGTGATGGAAAATACAAAAGAGCAACCTGGGATGAAGCGTATGATTATATTACAAACAAATTGGTCAAAATCCTAGATGAAGAGAAAGATAACCGATCTTGTATTGGTTATTGCGCGGGCGAAGGAATGGGAGAACCAATATTTAAAGACTTTATGTCAAATAAGTTTGGCTCATCCAATTTTGTCAATCATGCATCTATTTGTCTTCAAACAGCAATATCAGGTTATGCACTTACCATAGGGGGCTATGGACAAGCAGATCTTGAAAATGCCAAATACATTATCATGGCAGGAGCCAATAGAGCAGAAGCAATATTGACACCAGATACCATGGATTTATTTAAAAGAACACGAGGTAGAGGCGCTAAACTCGTAGTTATTGATCCTCGATTTACGAATACAGCCATTCACGCTGATACGTATCTTCCAATTAAAGTGGGTACCGACTTAGCATTTGTTTTGGCGTTGACCAATGTCGCGATTCGTGAAAGATTATACAATCTCGAATTTGTTTCCAAGAACTTTGATAATTTTGATGTGTATAAGCAACATGTGTTAAGCAAAGGCTATACTCCAGAGTGGGCTGAAAAGATTACAGGAATTCCTGCCTCTGAGATAGAAAAAATTGCGAGAGATTTCATGGCTTATGCTCCACAATCTGTCTATTATCAAGGAAGACGTAGTACGTGGGGTGTGAACGATTTCCAACTCCGACGTGCGATGGCGATTTTTAGTGCTCTTGGTGGCGGTATTGATGTGAGAGGCGGGATTATATTTGGTCGAAACCTTCCGTTAGGCGAACATGAAATTAATGCACCACTATATGCCAATGCCGAAGGTAGAATAGAAAAAAATGCAGCCGCTATTGTGGGGGCAACGGGTTCTTGGATTGCATGGAGAAATATGGTGGCTCAAGGCAATACGCCTTATCCTATTAGAGGGATGTTTGTTTATAAACAAAATCCGATGCTCTCTGTGCCTAATACCAAAAAAACAAGAGATATGTTTGAAAAACTTGATTTGGTTGTCGTCATTGATACGATGCCAAGTGATACTGCGATGATGGCCGATGTGATTTTGCCAGAATGTACCTATTTAGAGCGGGAAGATCCAATCAAGTCATTCGGTGGTGCGATGCCTGCGATTGTGTTACGACAAAAAGTGATTGATCCAATGTATGAAACTAAGCCTGTTTTTGAAATCATGAAAGGATTAGCGCAAAAAATATCAAAACCACTTTGGGAAAATACTAAAAAATATGACGAAGACGTCCAAGATGAACTCGAAGATGCAGATAGTGAAGAAGAATACTATAAAGAAAACGGTTTTGATCTCGCTGATGCATTTGAAAAAAGTCTAGAAGAGATCAATAAAGAGCGTTTTGTTAGCAAATATGGAGAGGAAGCTTGGGGTGAACTTCGTGAAAAAGGTGTTTATTATCCTCATATGAATGAGTATTTTAAAGAAATTGATAAAAATACCTTTGAATATTATCCTGAAAACAAAAAAGCTTACTCAACCAAAGAGTTAGAAGAAGAACCGGATAAAGATGCCTATTTACATGATACTTGTATCAATCCACGAGACATCGCGGCTCTTCGTAAAATGTTTTCAACACCAAGTAAAAAAGTGGAATGTTATCTCAAAGCGATGATTAAAAGAGGCGTGGATCCGATGCCGACATGGCATGATGAAGAGTTTGTTCAAGTACCAAAAGGCAAATTCAAATTTATCACCGGTCGTCACGCACAATTTACTCAAGATGCAACACAAAATAATATTATGTTGCTTGAGATGATGAAAGAAAATTATGCTTGGATTAATGATAAAGAAGCAGAACAAAGAGGCATCAAATTTGGTGATGAAATCGAAGTGACTAGTAATGTAGGAAGTGTGAGAATTAAAGCATACCCAACACCTAAAATTTTACCTGAGACACTTTTTTATATCCACGGATTTGGAGCCAAATCAACCGGTTTGACATTTGCACATCGAAACGGTGCAAGTGATAATGAAATCATTGAAGATAAGATAGAGCCAGTTTTTGGTAGTGCAATTATGCATGATACTATCGTCGATGTAAGGAAGGTGTAATTATGAACTATGCAATGGCACTTGATTATCAAAATTGTATCAATTGTAAAGCATGCGAAGTGGCATGTAAGGAAGAAAATGGAGTACAGCTTGGTGCTGACAAACAAAGAATTTGGGTCGGTGTCACAGAAGGGACGACTTTTGGTAAACCATATGTCAATCTATATCCTTCGCAATGTAACCAATGCTTGGATGCTCCATGTGTGAGTGTGTGCCCAACCAATGCCAGCCACATTATAGATGGCGGTATTGTGATGGTGGATCCTACAAAATGTATCTTGTGTAAAGGTTGTATGGAAGCATGCCCTTATGATGCGAGATTTGTTGATGATACGGTTGTAGCCGTTGATAAATGTACATTTTGTAATCAACGTATTGATGAGTACGGCACCACAGCATGTCAAGCCACTTGTCCTACAAAAGTGCGACTATTTGGGGATTTGGATGATGAAGAAGGTGATTTGGTCAAGCTGCTCAAAACGAGAAAATTCTTTTTTCAAAAAGAGAGCGAAGGCACGGTTCCTAAACTATTTTATTTGGTACCAGAAGATGAGAATTTCCTCATTCAAACCGTATCCAAAAATACAAAAATTCATACTTGGGACGAGATTAAACCCTATTATGACCAAGTGAAAGCTAAAAGGAGTCAAGAATGGAAAAAATCATAATAGCCGGACTTGAAATCAACAAGGTCAATATTTTTAAGTTATTGTTTAATAAAACCATGATTATTGCTTATGTCTTGCTAGCAGTGGGATGTTATGGTATTTATGAAGCATTTGATGAGCGATACTTTAGTATTGTGGCCAATGCGCATACTGCCGGATTGGATCCTACGAATCCTTATTTAGCTGAAGCGATGAAGCAAGCGGTATTTGGTCATGTTGGAGAAGTCAGTAGAGAAGAGCCTTGGACTTTGTTTATCGTAAACTATATGTATATGATTTATACCGGTAGTGGGGTAATCTTTTTAGTGGCATTGGCGGAATTGATGAATATTGAAGTCGTGGCTAAAGCAGCTGCGGGTTTTATGGTCGTTGGTTTGTCGATGGTATTTGCTGGACTCTTCACGATTGCAACCGATTTAAATATGTTAAATATGCTTAGCATGATTACAACACCAAATGTGAATGCGGGTATGTGGCTCATGTTACCACTTTATTTGACCTATATCCCTTTTGTATTGTTTGAAATTTATCTTTTGATTACCAACAAAAGAGAATGGGCAAAACGATTGGCAATGCCAGTACTATTATTAAGTGTGGGTGTGGATGTTGTGGAATATTTTATTCAAGCAAAACTTTTTGCTATGAATACAGCACGTCACTTGTGGACAGAATTTCCAATATTGACATTTTACTTTATTATTTCAGCATTTGTAGCCTCATTGGGAATTATGGGATTATATGCTTACTTTGCACACAGAAAAAGCGGAGAGTATTCTCATTTGATTGAGATCATTCGAAAAGCAATGTTATTTTTCATTATAGTTTTAGCCGCTTATGAAATTATCGGATATTTAGCAGTCGATAAATCTTGGGCTTTTATCATTTTGTTTGGACCTTTTAAATATGCATATTTTGGTGGCTATATTCTATTAGCGATGATAGTACCATTTTTATTGACTTTTCAAAAAGGTAACCCTATCTGGGTGGTACTCGCCTCAGTATGTACCGTTGTTGGTGGTTATATAGGAAGATATATATTCGTATATGGTGGTAATGCCAATCCACTTTCAGATCGATTTGGTGTCGGTTATGAAAAATATGACATGTATAGTATTGCAGACAAAATCAACTACACATGGCCACATCAAGCTGAGATATTCATCGTGATTGGTTCTATAGGTGTTGTGCTTGCTGTGTATAAATTAGTGAATGTTTTATTTTCTGTGTCCAAGCTCAGAGAGCATTAAATTCACAATTGATTCACGTTTGATATGATATAATATTAAGAAATCTATGAAAGGAGAAAAAATGAAAAAACTGCTTGTATTAGTGTTTGCAGCCATTGTTGGCTTGAGTTTTATTAGCACTTCTGCTTTTGCAAGTTCTGACAAGGGACAAAAAATAATTATCAAAAAATTGAAAAAACCTTGTGGCTTCAATGGTGGTGTTCTAGCTAAAAAACATACTCAAGGCGAATGGACTGCAATCTATAAAGCCGGTAAGTTGAACGACGAGCTTCAAAAGCTATGTCCAAAAGCGAAACCGTTGAAGAAAAAATATACTAAACATGTATATGACTTTCTTAATAACTTTGCTAGCGATAGCGGCAATGTTCCATCTTGTTAATCTTAAAAGCAGCAGGTTGTTGCAACATAAGCAGGATTTAGATTTTATACTCTAAAGATAATAAAATAAAAGAAGAGGCGTTACGCCTCTTCTGCTTCTGAAACTATTTGTTAGAATTCCCCGCAAACATGCTTAATATTTGAAGTAGTGATATAAAGAGGTTCAAGAAATCCAAATAAAGTGCAATAGCACCTTCGATTGGTGTTTCATATCGGCCTTTGATGATGTTTTGTGTGTCATAAAGTATGAACGCACTAAAAAGGATAGAACCGATACTCGCGATTGCTAATTGAAGCACAGGGCTGTGCAAAAAGATATTAATCAATCCTGCTACTACGATGACAATCAGTGTCACAAACAACATCTTGCCCATTGCTGAAAAATCTCGTTTTGTATTCATTGCAAACACTGAAAGTGAACCAAATGCTACTGTGGTTAACATAAAAGCATTAGCGATAATAGAACCACCACCATTCATTCCCATTATATGGTACAGTAGGGGGGCTAGTGTTAATCCTGTGATAAATGTAAAACCAAAGAGCAGTATCAAGTTTAGTCCTGCTTTCTTTTTCGCAGCAAAAAGACCAAAGAGTAAAATAAACTCTACAATCACAAGACCCAAATAAAATCTTGATATTTGAGGTGCCATGCTGGTACCTATATAAGCACCTGCACTTGCAGCTAACAAAGAGGCAGCAAAAAGCTGGTATGTTTGTTTGATAAAAATAGCAAGATTGCTATTAGCTCCGGTTCTTTGCCCTTCGCTGACACTCTCACTCGTCCCACGGCTGATATATTCTCTATCATATAGTGCCATTGTAATCTCCTTAAAATAAAAGTAAAAACCTATATATGTTTATGGTATTTTATAACACCATCCTAAATAAAATATAAACGA
The DNA here is from genome assembly GCF_036556685.1 of Sulfurospirillum sp. 1612. NCBI lineage: Bacteria > Pseudomonadati > Campylobacterota > Epsilonproteobacteria > Campylobacterales > Sulfurospirillaceae > Sulfurospirillum > Sulfurospirillum sp. 1612. The sequence goes on along the minus strand of NZ_CP140614.1, from coordinate 2,357,384 downwards.
ATTGTAGACAAAATATATTTTTCTAAAAAACCCGAAAAAAACTAAGCTAGTTCTAAGGAATGATTGTATATAATTTCGTCCTCGTTTGAGAGAACGGGTGTTAAAGAGTCCCAAGTTTAGGGATTCAAGTTCATTAAAATTATCAATGTTAATTATTCAATCTTTGAAATCTAAACAAGCGACCTTGAGTACTTTAAGGTTACTAAAAAATGAGATTAACTATCTCTGAACAAGTTAAACACTTCATTTTAATGGAGAGTTTGATCCTGGCTCAGAGTGAACGCTGGCGGCGTGCTTAACACATGCAAGTCGAACGATGAAGTTTTAGTTTACTAGAACGGATTAGTGGCGCACGGGTGAGTAATATATAACTAACCTGCCCTTTAGTGGGGGACAACAGTTGGAAACGACTGCTAATACCCCATACTCCTTCTTATCATAAGATAAGTCGGGAAAACTCCGGTGCTAAAGGATGGGGTTGTACGGTATCAGTTAGTTGGTGAGGTAATGGCTCACCAAGACTATGACGCCTAGCTGGTCTGAGAGGATGATCAGCCACACTGGAACTGAGACACGGTCCAGACTCCTACGGGAGGCAGCAGTGGGGAATATTGCACAATGGGGGAAACCCTGATGCAGCAACGCCGCGTGGAGGATGACACATTTCGGTGCGTAAACTCCTTTTATATGAGAAGATAATGACGGTATCATATGAATAAGCACCGGCTAACTCCGTGCCAGCAGCCGCGGTAATACGGAGGGTGCAAGCGTTACTCGGAATCACTGGGCGTAAAGGATGCGTAGGCTGGATGCCAAGTCAGAAGTGAAATCCAACGGCTTAACCGTTGAACTGCTTCTGAAACTGGTAACCTAGAGTAAGGGAGAGGCAGATGGAATTGGTGGTGTAGGGGTAAAATCCGTAGATATCACCAGGAATACCGATTGCGAAGGCGATCTGCTGGAACTTAACTGACGCTGAGGCATGAAAGCGTGGGGAGCAAACAGGATTAGATACCCTGGTAGTCCACGCCCTAAACGATGCACACTAGTTGTTGGAGTGCTAGTCACTTCAGTAATACACTTAACAGATTAAGTGTGCCGCCTGGGGAGTACGGTCGCAAGATTAAAACTCAAAGGAATAGACGGGGACCCGCACAAGCGGTGGAGCATGTGGTTTAATTCGAAGATACACGAAGAACCTTACCTGGACTTGATATCCTTGGAATCTTATAGAGATATGAGAGTGCTAGTTTACTAGAGCCAAGTGACAGGTGCTGCACGGCTGTCGTCAGCTCGTGTCGTGAGATGTTGGGTTAAGTCCCGCAACGAGCGCAACCCTCGTCCTTAGTTGCTAACAGTTCGGCTGAGCACTCTAAGGAGACTGCCTTCGTAAGGAGGAGGAAGGTGAGGACGACGTCAAGTCATCATGGCCCTTATGTCCAGGGCTACACACGTGCTACAATGGTTAGGACAAAGAGATGCAATACCGTGAGGTGGAGCAAATCTTAAAACCTAGTCTCAGTTCGGATTGGAGTCTGCAACTCGACTCCATGAAGCTGGAATCGCTAGTAATCGTAGATCAGCTATGCTACGGTGAATACGTTCCCGGGTCTTGTACTCACCGCCCGTCACACCATGGGAGTTGAATTCACCCGAAGTCGGAATACTAAAGTAGTTACCGACCACGGTGGGTTCAGCGACTGGGGTGAAGTCGTAACAAGGTAACCGTAGGAGAACCTGCGGTTGGATCACCTCCTTTCTAGAGTATAGGGTAAACGTCTCACAATGTTTACCCGGGTAACCAAAGGATTAAGTGTTGCTTGTTTAGTTTTGAAAGATTGATGTCAAGGGGCCTATAGCTCAGTTGGTTAGAGCGCACCCCTGATAAGGGTGAGGTCACAAGTTCAAATCTTGTTAGGCCCACCATTCTTAGCCTTGAACATCGTTAACAATCTGCTCACTTACTTATAGTAAGCTTCGCATCTTGTTGCTTCGTTCAGCTAATACTTATCAGCAGTCTTCTAAAAAGAGATTGAAACACACCAGTAGGGGAATTAGCTCAGCTGGGAGAGCGCCTGCTTTGCACGCAGGAGGTCAGCGGTTCGATCCCGCTATTCTCCACCAATTAACATTGAAGTACTTTAGAGGTTTAATATGAGTATTAATACTAATATTCATATTAGACTTTATAAGTCTAAAAATTAATCTTTAATATTTAAAGATTATGTTCATTAAATTATTATTGTTAATGTCAACAAACGCAAATAAAAAACAATTTCATTGTTAAACGTTTTATTATGTTTAATAAGGAAGTGATACGTTAATTAGAATATAAAAGGTAAGCTATTAAGAGTGAATGGTGGATGCCTTGGCTGTAAGAGGCGATGAAGGACGTACTAGACTGCGATAAGTCACGGGGAGCCGTCAAGAGGCTTTGATCCGTGAATTTCCGAATGGGACAACCCAGCTGGCAGTGATGTCAGTTACCCTGCGGGGGGCTAACCTGGTGAAGTGAAACATCTCAGTAGCCAGAGGAAGAGAAATCAAATGAGATTCTGCTAGTAGCGGCGAGCGAACGTGGATTAGGGCAAACCTGTTGTTTACAACAGGGGTTGTAGGACTGCGATATTGTATGTTAGATAGTAGTGGAATAATCTGGAAAGTTTAGCCATAGAGAGTGATAGTCTCGTACACGAAACTTGATAACAACATAGCAGTATCCTGAGTAGGGCGGAACACGTGTTATTCTGTCTGAATCCGGGGGGACCACCCTCCAACCCTAAATACTACTTACAGACCGATAGTGAACCAGTACCGTGAGGGAAAGGTGAAAAGAACCCCAGTGAGGGGAGTGAAATAGAACCTGAAACCATTTACTTACAATCATTCAGAGCCCTATGATTTATCAGGGTGATGGACTGCCTTTTGCATAATGAGCCTGCGAGTTGTGGTCAGTGGCAAGGTTAAGGAAACCCGGAGCCGTAGCGAAAGCGAGTCTTAATAGGGCGATTTAGTCACTGGCTGCAGACCCGAAGCGAAGTGATCTATCCATGGTCAGGTTGAAGCTGGTGTAAGAACTAGTGGAGGACCGAACCGATTGAGGTTGAAAACTCACCGGATGAACTGTGGATAGGGGTGAAAGGCCAATCAAACTTCGTGATAGCTGGTTCTCTCCGAAATATATTTAGGTATAGCGTCAAGTCGTAACATAGGGGGGTAGAGCACTGATTGGGCTAGGGCATACACCAATGTACCAAACCCTGTCAAACTCCGAATACCCTATGCGTAATCTTGGCAGTCAGGCGGCGGGTGATAAAATGCGTCGTCAAGAGGGAAACAACCCAGACTACCAGCTAAGGTCCCAAAGTGATATTTAAGTGGAAAACGATGTGGAGTTACTTAGACAACCAGGAGGTTGGCTTAGAAGCAGCCATCCTTTAAAGAAAGCGTAATAGCTCACTGGTCTAGTGATTCTGCGCGGAAAATATAACGGGGCTAAAAATATCCACCGAAGCTGTAGATTTGAAATTTATTTCAAGTGGTAGGAGAGCGTTCCGCTCAGCGTTGAAGCCATACCGGTAAGGAGTGGTGGAGCGTGCGGAAGTGAGCATGCAGGCATGAGTAGCGATAAAAGGGGTGAGAATCCCCTTCGCCGAAAACCCAAGGTTTCCTACGCGATGCTCGTCATCGTAGGGTTAGTCGGGACCTAAGTCGAGTCCGAAAGGGGTAGACGATGGAAAGTTGGTTAATATTCCAACACTAATTATAGAGCGCGATGGAAGGACGCTTAGGGCTAAACGAGCCAACTGATGGAATAGTTGGTCGAAGGGTGTAGATTAGATCATTGGCAAATCCGTGATCTTTTATTCGAGACCTGATAGGCACTTGATACTCTTCGGAGTGGACGGTGAATCGTTGATGCCGTCGAGCCAAGAAAAGTTTCTAAGTATATCTATAATTACCCGTACCGCAAACCGACACAGGTGGGTGAGATGAGTATTCTAAGGCGCGTGGAAGAATCCTGGTTAAGGAACTCTGCAAAATAGCACCGTATCTTCGGTATAAGGTGTGCCTCCCTTTGTGAAACCCCTGCGGGTGGAGCATTGAAGGTTACAACAAAGAGTCCCTCCCGACTGTTTACCAAAAACACAGCACTCTGCTAACTCGTAAGAGGATGTATAGGGTGTGACGCCTGCCCGGTGCTGGAAGGTTAATTGATGCTGTTAGATTCGTCGAAGCAGTTGATCGAAGCCCCAGTAAACGGCGGCCGTAACTATAACGGTCCTAAGGTAGCGAAATTCCTTGTCGGTTAAATACCGACCTGCATGAATGGCGTAACGAGATGGGAGCTGTCTCGACCAGGAATCCAGTGAAATTGTAGTGGAGGTGAAAATTCCTCCTACCCGCGGCAAGACGGAAAGACCCCGTGGACCTTTACTACAGCTTGACACTGCTGTTGGGATAAAGATGTGCAGGATAGGTGGGAGGCTTTGATTCATGGTCGCTAGATCATGATGAGCCATTGTTGAGATACCACTCTTCTTTATTCTGATAGCTAACTGGCTTGAGTTATCCTCAAGCAGGACAATGTCTGGTGGGTAGTTTGACTGGGGCGGTCGCCTCCTAAAAAGTAACGGAGGCTTACAAAGGTTGGCTCAGGACGGTTGGAAATCGTCCGCAGAGTATAATGGTACAAGCCAGCTTGACTGTGAGACATACATGTCGAGCAGAGACGAAAGTCGGTCATAGTGATCCGGTGGTTCTGTGTGGAAGGGCCATCGCTCAAAGGATAAAAGGTACCCCGGGGATAACAGGCTGATCTCCCCCAAGAGCTCACATCGACGGGGAGGTTTGGCACCTCGATGTCGGCTCATCGCATCCTGGGGCTGGAGCAGGTCCCAAGGGTATGGCTGTTCGCCATTTAAAGCGGTACGCGAGCTGGGTTCAGAACGTCGTGAGACAGTTCGGTCCCTATCTGCCGTGGGCGTAGGAAAGTTGAGGAGATTTGACCCTAGTACGAGAGGACCGGGTTGAACGAACCACTGGTGTACCAGTTGTCCTGCCAAGGGCACCGCTGGGTAGCTATGTTCGGATGAGATAACCGCTGAAAGCATCTAAGCGGGAAGCCAACTCCAAGATGAACTTTCCCTGAAGACCTCATGAAGACTACATGTTTGATAGGCTGGGTGTGTAATGGGTGAAAGCCCTTTAGCTGACCAGTACTAATAGGTCGTTTGGCTTAAATTTTATATTCAATTGTATCACTTTCTTATTAAGTATAATAAGAGGCTACAAGGGTTTAGAGAAATCTAAAGTCATTGTTTTTAATGTAGCGTCTTGTTGACATAACAATAAACACTCAAGAATCAAAATCTTGAAGTAAGTTTATCATTCATAGATTTACTTCAAGATTTCCGGTGGCTATAGAGAGTTGGAAACGCCCAGTCCCATTTCGAACCTGGAAGCTAAGCAACTCATCGCCGATAATACTGCAGCTTACTGTTGTGGGAATGTAGGTCGCTGCCGGATTCTTGTTTCTTTTTACTTACTTATCCAACAACAATCCTTTCCCATAACAATTTTTTTTAACTCTTTATTTCGAAGTAGTGATTTTTTAAGAAATGTTTATGCGACTAAGTCGCATTTAAGTGGATATGCAATATAATTCACTCAAAAACAGGAGAACCTATGAAAAAATTATTGATAACATTGATATTTGTCGCACAGAGTGCACTTTTTGCACAAATTAATGCAGTGGTGAGCATCTTGCCAGAGATGACCTTTGTGAAGGCAATCGGAGGAGAACACGTTCATACATCACTGATGGTACAACCTGGGGATGAGCCAGAGAATTATGAGCCTAAACCTTCACAGATGAAAGATGTCATGAAAGCACATGTTTATTTTGCTATTGGCGTAGAATTTGAAGAAGTATGGTTGAAAAAATTCATGAACCAAAACAAGAATATGATAGTTGTTGATGTGACCAAAGGGATTACAAAAATTGGTATGCCAACTTTTATGGATACCCATAAAAAGATGGAAGAAGGCCATAAAGATCCACATGTGTGGACCAGTCCCAAAGAGATTAAAATAATCGCACTAAATATTTATAATGCGTTAGCTGATGTTGATCCAGCACATCAAAGCTACTATAAAGCGCGATATGATGCATTTTTGGCTAAGATTGACAGTGTCGACCAACAGCTCAAAGAAATCTTGAAAGATGTTCCTCATGGTACAAAATTTATGGTTTTTCACCCTGCATGGGGCTATTTTGCAAAAGAGTATCATTTGACCCAATTCCCAATACAAGTGGAAGGAAAGGATCCAAAACCAAAGATGTTAGCGCATATTATAGATACGGCTAAAAAAGAGCATATTAAAGCAATTTTTACGCAGCCTGAATTTTCTGATCACGTGGCTAATGTGATTGCTAAAGAGTTAAATATTCGTGTTATTAAAGCAACACCACTGGCTGCAAATTGGTCACAGAATTTGATTAATTTTGCAACTTCGATTGCCAAGGACCAACGATAAATGCCAATTTTAGAAGTAGAAGATGTCTCATTTTCGTACGAAAAACAAAAGATTTTAGAACATATCAAACTGAGTGTTGAAGAAAAAGACTATTTGGCGATTATTGGTCCAAATGGGGGTGGTAAAACAACCTTTTTGAAACTGATCTTAGGTATTAATAAAATGCAAGAGGGATCAATTAAAATTGCCGGGAAAGAGGCCGCGAAACAACTTTCTATGATTGGATATGTGCCTCAAAATACTAATATTAATGTGGATTTTCCTATCAAGGTCATTGAAGTGGTCTTGATGGGATATACGGGGGAGAAAACACCTTTTTTTGGTTACTCTAAAGAAGAAATTGCTCAAGCAAAAAATGCTTTGAAGCAAGTGGGGATGCAAGATTTTATTAACACTAAAATCGGAGCACTCTCAGGGGGACAACGCCAGCGTGTCTTGATTGCACGGGCGTTGTGTGCAAACCCTAAGATATTACTCTTAGATGAGCCAACATCTAGTATCGATGCGCAGGGACAAGAGGATATTTATAAACTCTTACAAGCATTAAATAAAGAGATTACCATTGTTGTTGTGAGTCATGATATATCGGTCATTATCGGATATGCAAAAAAGGTGGCATATATTAATAAAACCTTAGTGATGCATGATATTAGTATCGATAAGGAAAGATTTCAAAAACATGGTGAACATTTTTGTGAAGTTGAATTACTAAATTTACTAAAGGAGCGTGTCTGATGGATATTTTAACATACACGTTCATGCAAAATGCCATATTAGTGGGCGTACTTGTTAGTATTGCTGCGGGTATCATTGGCTCTTTGATTGTCGTAAATCGTATGGTGTTTTTAGCGGGAGGCATTGCCCACACCTCATATGGTGGCATTGGAATGGCGATATATTTTGGTATTCCTATTTTCTTAGGTGCTTCATTGTTTGCAGTAGGGGCGGCGTTGCTGTTATCCTTTATCAGTTTCAAACAAAAAAATCGGATGGATACATTCATCGGTTTGATATGGGCCGTGGGGATGGCTATTGGTGTCATTTTTGTGGATTTAACACCGGGATATAATGTGGATTTGATGAGTTATTTATTTGGCTCTATCTTGGCGGTTAGTCGTGATGATATTTATTTTATCGCCACGCTATTGGTAGTAATTTTATTTGTGGTTATTATATGGCACCGTGATTTGTTAGCCGTTTCATATGATAGTGAATATGCCAGCCTTAGAGGGATTAACGTCAAAGTGTTTTATACCTTGATTTTACTTTTGTGCTCTTTGACGGTTGTCATATCTATCAAAGTCGTGGGATTGATATTGGTCATCGCACTGTTGACGATTCCTGTATATATTGCAGAAAAACTCTCCGCTTCTTTGTTTCAAATGATGGCAATCTCCAGTGTATTATCGATAGTCTTTACACTTGGAGGACTGTTCATCTCTTATTATTTTAATATTACTTCTGGTGCTAGTATTATTATGGTGAGTGCGACATCTATGGGGTTGTATTTATTGGGAGATAAAGTGCTTAAAATGTCTCATCGATAAGGTGATTATCATTTTGTAATATCATCTCAACTTTCTCACTATTAAGAGGTCGTGAAAAATAATATCCTTGGACTATTTCACATTCGAGCGCAGACAAGAGATCGAATTGTTCTTTTGTCTCCACTCCTTCTGCTAAAATCTTAAGATCCAATCCTTTTGCCAAATCGATAATACTTTTGCTAATCGCTAAATCTTTCTTATTGACAGTAATATCTCGAATAAAGGATTGGTCAATTTTTAATTTTGTGATAGGCAAGAGTTTTAGATAATTCATAGATGAGTATCCCGTGCCAAAGTCATCAATAGCGATACTGACCCCCATATTGATAAAATAAGAGAGCATTTTGATTGATTTTTTTGGATTCTTCATGACAAATCTCTCGAGTATTTCAATCTCTAGCCATTTTGGATTACAGCCAGTTTGTTGTAGCATAGATTCAAATGTTTGGGAGAGTTTTTCTGACTCAAGTTGCTTGGTCGCAAAATTGATGGATATCAAACCCGGATTGTAGCCGCTTTCATGCCACAACTTTGTTTGTAGCATTGCCTTTTTCATAACAATATTGCCAATCGATATAATTAAATCGCTCTCTTCAGCAATTTCAATAAAGGAGGCAGGATACAAGAGGCCACGTTCGGGATGTTGCCATCGAATTAGCACTTCAAATCCCGTTACTTTTTGAGTTTTTATGTCAATTTGAGGCTGATAATGCAAAATAAATTCATCATTTTTAATGGCGGTTTGCAGCTCATTTTCAATTTTTAGATGCTCAATCATGTGTGTATGCATACTGTGATCATAAAAGACATAGCGACTTTTGCCTTCTTCTTTTGCTTTATACATCGCCATGTCTGCGTATTTTAGCAAGGTCGTCACATCTTTTGCATCATTAGGATATATTGCGATACCAATACTAACAGAGACGACCGGTAAATCTTTGTCTAATTTCAAATTTATATCTAAATTTTTGATGATTTTTTTGAGCACAATGGAGCAATCTGTGGCATCGTGGAGCTCATCAAGAATGATGACAAATTCATCTCCTCCTAATCTCGCAACCGTATCGGTATTCCTCATAGAAGTTTGTAGTGTTGTTGCTACTTTTTTCAATAATAAATCACCAATATCATGACCATGGATATCATTGACATTTTTAAAGTTATCAATATCCAAAAATGCTACGGCTACTTTTTTCTGTTTTCTTGCGGCATATTTGAGATTTTGCGAGAGTCTGTCTATTAATAAGGCACGATTGGGTAGGGAGGTGAGTATGTCATGTTTGGTTTGAAATACCAACTTGCTTTGTTCCACTTTTAATGCTTGTTCAATCTTCTTGTTCTCTGTGACATCTCTTAGCACGAAATGTCCGATAGGTCCATCTTTAAGGTTGATTCTTGTGACAGAAAAGTGAATCCAAAATTCAGTCCCCGAAGCTTTTTTGGCTCTGAGTTCAAATTCTGCATATCCGTGTTCTCTGACTACTTGCAACTGTTGGTCCATCTCACTTAAAGAGTGCTTTCCATTCTCTTGAAATGTTGGCATGAGATCCTCATTGTTTGCATGAAGTAGCGCTTCTTTATCAGGATATCCAAACATTTCAACCGCGGCATTATTACAGTCTATAATTTGCATATTTTTAGAAATGATAATACCATCATAAGACTCATTAAAGATGGTTTCAAAAATATTTTTTTGTTCCCATAGCTCTTTATTTTTTTGTTCCAGAATTTCTTGTATATCTCGAAAACGACTTTGTAGTTTTAGGGCGATAAACAAGAAAATTGTTGCCATGAAAAATAAAACAATGACCGATATCGTAATAGATTGATAAATTGTGCCTTTAAGATTTTTTTGGAGCATTTTTATTTGTGTTTGATAAACTTTTTTTGTATCTTGTACATTGGTGCCCACAATCCAATTGAGCATGGGGACATCTCGGACGTAGGCGGTGCGATTTTCTCCTTGGGTCGAATGATATTTTAAGAAAAATCCCTCAGGGACTATTTTAGCACCATGAATGATATCTTTGACGATGTGTCGTCCTCTGATTTTCTCATCCCAACTTTGAATACTTTGGAATTCTCCCTTTCCTTCAATCCTTTCTCCTTTGGAATTGTATGCAAAAATATATCCATATTGGTTTTCATCCAAAGATTGAAGGTAGCGCTTCAACTCCTTTTTCACATTTATTAAGATATCTTCTTCATATCGACCTGTGCCTATAAAGATATTTAATGGCTTAAATAACTTCACATAGCCTATTTTTTTCTTCATCTTTTTTTCGTTTATCTTATACCAGTACCAAGAATCAAAGCCTTCTCCTTTGGTCTTGACTATTTTGATAGCATCTTGAATTATATGTTTTCCCTGAGCATCTTTCAAATCATATTGATTGGTTCCTTCTAATTGTGGAGAAGTGGGTAGTGCAATCGTCAAGCCCTTGAGATCATACACGAAAAAATATCCACTTTTATTGTCAAAAAATCTTAATTTTTCCATTTTGTCTCTGATTTTCTGAAAGATGATTGTTTTGGGAAAAGATTTGTATTGATTGTAAACTTCTTGAATCATATCGATACCAAAATCGACACTATTCTTTACTTTGTTTTGTTCAGATTGTTCGAGAGATCTTTCGTAGATATTAATAAAATTTGAGAGTTTTTCAATACGATCAAGTGCTTCGACTTTTGCTTGGCGTTCGTACTGTTTTCTCGTCTCTTCTGTGGAGTGATTATAGTTGTTGAAGAAATTTTTTGTAAAGATAAAAATAAGCATAGCAGAGACCAATAAAAACCCAAAGATAAATATAAAGATCATTATTTTTAATAATCTGTCACTATCACCGTGTGTTTGTTCCATATGGCCTCTGTTGTATTTTTTAGGGTCTAAAAACCATCAAGATGTCGGGTTCTTGGTAGCACTAGGTTTAAAAAGATACCAACAACCGCACCTAAACCGATGCCGCTAAATGCAACGCCTCCAAAATCAAAGGTCATACCACCAATGGCAAAAACCAAAATCATTGAGACGATAATCATGTTGCGAGGGTCTTCTAAATCCGTTTTTTCTCGGATCAAAGTGCCCATGCCGATTGAGGCAATAATGCCGAAAAGAAGAAGCATAATCCCACCCATTACCGGTACAGGTATGGTGGCGAGAAGCCCACCTAATTTTCCTACAAATGCTAATACAATCGCAAAGATTGAAGCCCATGTCATGATAGCAGGGTTGTATGCTTTTGTAATCGTGACGGCTCCGGTAACTTCTGAGTAAGTCGTATTTGGAGGTCCGCCAAAACATGATGCCAAACTGGTCGCTAATCCATCTCCGAGCAGTGTATTTTGAAGACCAGGCTTTTTGAGATAGTCATATTTGGTGACTCGACTAATCGCTAGGATATCTCCAATATGTTCCACCGCCGGCGCAATAGCAATCGGTAAGATATAGATAATAGCTTGCCAATTGAGTTCTGGAGAGACAAAATTTGGCATTGCAAACCATGGTGCGTTGATGACACTGTCAAAACTAATAATACCATAAAACAACGAAATTACATAACCCACAACGATGCCCGATAAGATTGGCAACAAGCGAAAAATACCCTTGCCCAGTAATGAGATGAGCAGTGTTGTGGTTAATGAGGCCAATGAGATGACGATGGCTTGGTTGAAGGGAACTAAGACGATAGCACCATCTCCGGTTTTACCCATCGCCATGTGTACGGCTACAGGAGAGAGGATGAGTCCGATGGTCATGATAACCGGACCGACAACGACAGCAGGTAAGAGTCTATGAATAAAAGCAGAACCTTTCCATCTAATGGCAAAACTCAAGACGACGTACAGAAGTCCTGCTGCGATGAGTCCAGACATGGTTCCTGCGATTCCCCATGTTTTGACACCATAAATAATTGGCGCAATAAATGCAAAAGAGGAAGCCAAAAATATCGGCGGTATCTTTTGTCTATTGATGACTTGAAATAACAACGTTCCAAGACCGGCTGTAAAAAGTGCCACATTAGGATCAAGACCTGTTAAAATAGGCACTAAAACCAAGGCACCAAATGCCACAAACAAAAACTGCAAACCCACAATGCTGTCTTTCCAGCGAAAGTTATAGTCTGTACTATTCACGCATATCCTTTGTATAATTTTTGAGATAGAGTCGTACCTCCTTATCGATTTCAAATACTTCTGCCAATGTATTGGCTTGGGTATCTTGAAAAAACAAGCAGGCTTGCTTGTTGATTTTTGCGATATCAAGGATATTGATTTGCCCTTTTAAAAACGCTGCGACTGCAATCTCATTGGCCGCGTTTAGTACCACGCCTCTTTGTGGATTTTTGACAATCTCTTCTTTCATCTCCCATATCGGGTAGCGTGCTGCCTCAATCTTTCTAAAATTGAGTGAGCCGACCTCAAGTAAGTTGACATGTGGAAGAATCTGTTCCTTGACATCACCGAGGAGTGCAAATGAGATAGGCAGCTTCATGTCTGCCACAGCCATGTGGGCGGTGGTACTGCCATCTACGAAGTTAATCATAGCATGAATAATCGAATTTGTCTCGATAATTGCGTCTAAATTTTCACACCCATAGAGCCATCTTGCCTCTAAAAGCTCAAATATTTTATTGGTCATCGTAGCGCTATCGATGGTAATTTTTTTACCCATAGACCAATTGGGATGTTGTAGTGCCTCTTTGGGGGTCATGCGTGCTAATTGTTCTATTGGAGTATCTCGAAATGCCCCACCGCTAGCGGTAATGGTCATGGAATGGGGTTTTTTATTTTGCAAAAGGTACCAAAGCCCGAAATGTTCACTGTCAATGGGAATGATTTTGGAAGTATCAAGGAGGTTTCCTGCAACGACAAGTGATTCCTTATTGGCAAGGGCGAGACGTTTCCCTAATTTTTGTGTCAATATTGAAGGAGCTAAACCACTAAAGCCCACCAAAGCGTTGATAAGGAGGTCACTTTGGCTCTTTTCGATGACTTCTAGTAGTCCCTCATCACCATAAAAGACATGATCATGATGCACGTCTTGGACTAACTCTTTATCTTTGATACAGACATAGCGAGGGTGAAATTCTTCGATTTGCTGATTCAGTAGTGCGACATTACGGCCCGCTGTCAGTGTTTCTATGGGAAGAGAGAATCTTCGTGCGATATTGAGGGCGTTGACTCCGATGGACCCGGTTGATCCTAAAATAATCACTTAGAGTAGCCCTCGAAGCAAAACGAGCATAATGATGGAGGCAAACATATAGCCATCAATTCGGTCTAACATGCCACCATGTCCCGGGAAAATATCACCGCTGTCTTTGACATCGGCGTCTCGCTTGAGATAACTTTCAAATAAATCACCCCAAACAGAAGAGAGTGCGGTGAGCAGTGATATTACTAGTGCTGGCACGAAGGCAACACTACCAAGACCAATGATGGTACCGAGTATCGTAGCAGATAAAATACCTCCTAGGGTGCCTTCCCATGTTTTGTTGGGTGATGTTTTTGAAAAAGGCGTTTTCCCTATTCCTTTGCCGATGATATAAGCACCGATATCAGAACTTGCAACGACAACGATAAGCCAAAGCAGTGCATAGACGCCAAAGTCTTTATAGAGTGTGAATAAAAACAGCATAGGGATTGTTGGATAAACAAATGGTGCTAAAATTTTATAATTAATATCTTTTTTGTGTGCCATGATGGATAAGGCAATGATAATGACGACAAAGGAAATATCATCAGGATTGGGATAGATATAAGCTCCCAACCAAATCGCTAAGGCATAGGCAAAGAAGCTACTATTTTTGTATCCAAAAAGTGCCATAGCTTCATAAAATGCAATCAGATAGGCTACGCCTAAAATCGTCCAAGTCAGTAGAATATTGTCGGCTATAAATACCCCAAAGACTAGCAAAAGTAGTGCCAAAGTGGTTAGGGTGCGGCTTTTGCTCGTGTTATAAATCTCTTTAATGTTCATAGTGTGTCCCATTATTTTTTTAGTATTCTACCCAATCTATCGTGTGGTTTTGCTTATGCTTTGATGTCAAGATGCGGTGATGGTGGCACATCTTCTGTGACTTCTTGCGTATCATGATGCGCTTTTGTCTCTGGATTTTTGGGGGAGCTTTCTTGTTCTTCTTCCTTGTCTTGTTCTTGGTTTTTCTCTTTTTCATGTTGGTTTTGAGGATCTATTTTATAAGTTTCTTCTGTGGGTCTTATTTCGGTGACTTCGACCTCTTTGTCATCCAAAGCAGCCGCAGCAATAGTATTTTGCATATCAAGTCTATTTTGGAAATTTGTCTGTTTTGTCGCGAGTGACGGGGTTGCTTGGTTCGCATACGTGATTGCGCCGATTGGACCTATTGCCATAACATACTCCTTTGGTTCACATACCAAGAAGAGACATCGTTGTTACTCCTTTGATACGCTTATTGTTTTATAATCCACATAATTAACATGAGCCCCTTCATTGATTCTGACATTCCTTCTTTGTGTATAATCGACCAAATAGAGACCTTTTTTATCCACGCTGAAATCAACACACAATTGTGCCGCAAATTCCAAAACATTGTTGGGAATATTTTGCTTGTTGGTTCTTATTATAACATGTGAAGAGGGAATATCTTTCATGTGAATCCAAATATCTCGTTTTTTAGCCTCTTTGAGTAGCTCAATATTACCTTTTTCATTCTTGCCTAGCATGATTTTAAAGCCCTCAATATAGAAGCTTTCATAGGAGGTTGGCATATTTTTTGATTTTTTTTGTTGCTTCTGTTTTGGGGCGAGGATATTGAGTTCCATGGCATCTTTTGCATGGGCGATTGCGTGTTGCATTTTTTGCAAAAAAGCAATCTTTTCTTCTAAATTTTCTCGTTCAATATAGAGTGATTTGGCCTTTTTCTTGAATTTTTTTGAGCTAGAAAACAAGATATTGGCCGCTTCTGTGGCATTTCTTGCCTCTTTGGGCAGGGTGATTTCCACTGCGTTTCCTTCAAAATCGTGCAAGGAGATGTGGGTTTGATAGTTTTTGATGCTCTCTAAATTGCTGAGGATGAGTGTGCCCCAGAAATTGTATTGTTGGGCTTTTTCTATCAGACTCTCTTCATTTTCTAATTGTTGTAAAATACGTTGAAATTTGTCAATTTTTTTTTGGATATTTTTGATGCGTTGGTTTTTCATCGCTTGTAAGCGTTGTGTTGCTCTTGTATGGTACTGCTCAATCAAAAATTCTTCCATATTATCAATGATTTGGGGAGTCTCTTTGATCTCAAAGGGAGGCAAATCTTCTAAAGTTTCCCCTACTTTGACGCTTCTAGAGGATACACTGCTGTCAATATGTCGCAAGGCTTCGATGACGTGGTGGGTCTCATCTACGAGGATGCAATTGGTGTTTTTGCCTGTAAATTCAAGGATTAGCGAAGTGTTTTGAATTTTGTAACTGCTACTTGCCTTGGTCATGATAGTAAGGACTCTGTTGTTTTCTTGAACTTCGATTTTTTCGATTTTCGCACGGGAAAATCTTTTGTTTAGTACTACATCAAAAGGGGCATTATAGACTTTTGCTCGGTTGTAAACTGCTTTTTTGAAAACATACGCATCCCCTTTTCTCATATCAAAAAAGAGGACTTCATCTGCATCAAAGACAATCTTGATAATCGTATCATCAACACGCTTGATGGTACTAATGGTTTTAAATTTTTGTAAATATTGTGATATTTGGATTAAAGTACTTCGTTTCATGAAGAAATTATATTATAATTGTCCTAAAAAGGAGATGCGATGCTCATAGATTTTGATGAAAACACTGACGCTTATCGGTTGATGCGACAGGCGGTAATACCCCGCCCTATTGCCTGGATTGTCACAGAAGATCACGTGGTTAATATTGCTCCATTTAGCTATTTTATGGCGCTGACTTCCACCCCTGCGACGATGATTGTTTCAATCGGACACAAGCGCAATGGTGAGCCTAAAGATACGCTTAAAAATATCAGAAAGACAAAAAAATGCACGATTTGTATCCCGCAAGATAATCAACTCGAAATGATGCATTTTAGCTCTAAAGAGTTGGATGAAGAGACGAGTGAAGCAACGCTCTTTGATATTCCGCTTGAAAAAAAGTTTCAAAATTATCCCAGTATGATTCAAGGTGCGCCGGTTGCATTTTTTTGTGAACTCTATCAGGAATTAGATATCAAAGGCAGTGCACACAAGCCCCTCATCGTTGAAATCAAGCACATGTATCTTGAGGATGCCTATATTACCAACAAAGAAAAAATGCATTTTGAATTTCCCGCAATTGCACGTATTGGAGGAGATTATGCTCACTTAGGCGTCACGATTAAGGCTCCGATAATTCCGTGATAATTTTTTAAAGATTTTTTTGATAAAATCAAGATAACATTCTAGTTAATACGAAGGAAAAGATAATGGGTCAGACGATTACAGAGAAAATATTTAGTGCACATGTCGGACATCCCGTAAAAGCCGGGGAAATCATCCGTTCTGATATTGATATGATTATTGGTAATGATATTACAACACCGATATCCATCAAAGCATTTGAAGAGAGTGGTGTTAAAGAATTGGTCAATCCTGATGGATTTAGTATCGTGATGGATCACTTCATCCCGGCAAAAGATATTGCAAGTGCCAATCAAGCAAAGATTAGCCGCGATTTTGCGTATAAACACAACCTCAAATACTTTTTTGATGAAAAAGATATGGGAATTGAGCATGCTTTGTTGCCAGAGAAAGGTTTGGTCGTCCCCGGAGATGTTATCATCGGTGCGGATTCTCACACGTGTACGCATGGTGCTCTTGGAGCATTTTCAACTGGTATGGGCTCGACTGATATCTCTTTTGGGCTGATTACCGGAGGCAATTGGTTTAAAGTGCCAGAAGCTATCAAAGTAGTCTTTAGTGGGAAACCTGCTGATTTAATCTATGGAAAAGATTTGATTTTGGAAGTAATCCGCCAAATTGGAGTGGATGGTGCACTGTATAAAACATTGGAATTCACCGGAGATACCCTTCAATATCTTGGCATGGATGATCGCTTTTCACTGTGTAATATGGCCATTGAAGCGGGTGCAAAAAATGGCATCATTGCTGTGGATGATATTACGCGGGACTTTTTGAAAGATAAAAACCTAGCTCGCCAACCAAAAGAGTTTTACTCTGATGCAGATGCCACTTATGTACAAACTATCGAGATTGATGTCACGAAACTAGAGCCCGTTATCGCTTACCCACATCTTCCTTCAAATGGCAAGCCTCTGAGCCAAGCCGTGCATGATGAAATTGCCGTAGATCAAGTCTTTATCGGCAGCTGTACCAATGGTAGATTGGAAGATTTACGTATTGCTGCGAAAATTCTAAAAGGCAAAAAAGTCGCCCAAAAAACTCGACTTATCATCACACCGGCAACGCAAAAAATCTCGATGCAAGCACAAAAAGAGGGCTTGGTTGATATCTTTATCGAAGCAGGAGCGGTGTTCTCCAATCCGACATGTGGCGCTTGTTTGGGCGGTTATATGGGTATTTTAGGTAAAGATGAGGTATGTATCTCTACTACCAATCGTAACTTTATCGGACGTATGGGAGATCGTAGTAGTAAAATTTATCTTGCCAACTCCGCCATCGCAGCAGCGAGTGCGGTGAGTGGGAAAATCACTGACCCTAGAAGCTTATGATTATACCCTTACCTTGTGTGATTATCGCAGGTGGGAAAAGCTCACGCATGGGGAGTGACAAAGCATTGCTCCCTTTTGGTGGGTTTTCAACACTCACAGAGTATCAAATACAACGCAACCAATCAGCGTTTCAGGCCTTGTATGTGAGTTGTAAAGATCGCAGCAAATTTGATTTTGATGCTAATTTTATTGAAGATGTGAAAACATTCGAGGCGTATTCTCCACTTGTGGCACTTTATAGTATCATGACAAAGCTACAAACCCCTATTTGTGTGCTGAGTGTGGATACGCCTTTTGTGACATCTGATATTTATAAAAAAATGTATGATGTCTTCGATCATGATAGTGATGCGGTGATTGCTCGCACGGGAGAGCGTACTCAGCAATTGTGTGCCATTTACTCTTGCTCATTGCTTCCAAAAATAGAAGAGAATCTTAACAAAAATCAACACAAAATTCAAAATTTATTTGAAAATTCCAATATAAAATATTTGGATATAAAGGATAGTGCTCCTTTTCTCAATCTCAACCGACAAGAGGATTATCAACATGCCTTAGCACTGATGAAAGAGTCTCAATCATGATAGATCCATTGACGACGCTTCCCGATGCTCAGGATTTAGATGCGCTCTTAGCAAATACAAAATTTCCATCTATTTTCAAGCTGGATATCAAAAATTTTAAAAATATTAACCTTAAATATGGAGATGAGTGTGGGGATAAGGTCCTCCAAACGTTTGCCCATAATCTCAAGGCTTTTGCAGCACCGCATGATATGGATGCATTTCGTCTTCACAATGATGCTTTTGTGCTGTTGTCAAAAGCACCTTTTGAGCTTGAAAAAATTGAATCACTCCTGATAGAGATTCCGGAATCTTTACAACATAAAAAGATTATCTTTTCCGGTAATGACGTGGTGATTTCTTACAATATGGGGATTAGTATTGACCATTTTAATACCCTTTTAAAAGCTGATATTGCCTTAAAAGTTGCCAAAGCGCAAGACCAAGAGTACATGACCTACTCACTCTTTGCCAAAAATTTACTGGATGAAAATGCAAAAGCATTGCAACAATTGATTGCCACGGCTATTGAAAAAGAGCGGATTAGCCCTTATTTTCAACCGGTGGTAGATGCACATGGAAATAGAGCGTTTTGTGAAGTATTGACGCGTTTTGATGATGCTGACAATTTACAATCACCGATACTCTTTTTTAATCTTGCCCATCAGTTTGGACGTTATAAAGAGCTTCTAGAAGTGATGTTACATAAATTAGTGACCATCCTCGAACAAAAGCCAGCAACTGTGAGTCTTAATATCAGCCAACAAGACCTTGAAGATGAAGCGATTTTGCAGATGATGCTATCCATCTTAAGAGAGAAAGATATCCTTTTTGAATTGGATATAAAAAACTTCAAAGACGATGCCAATGCGTCTATCGCCAAACTTAAAGCAGCGGGTATCAAGGTGCTTTTGGATAATGTAAAAAGCTTCGATGTTTGTGAGGGAATTGATTTTGAAGCGATAGATTTTATTAAATTGCATCCAGATACGACTCGCGAGGTGAATATCCAACAATATCAAGACTTAGTCGGAACACTCAAACGCTATGGCAAACCGATGATTGCTACGGGTATTAATTCCCAACAGAGTTATGAGATTGCCAAAGCAATGGGTTGTGAGTATTTTCAAGGATTTCTCATAGCACGACCTAAAAAGGAGATTTGATGATTAGACATATTGTGTTTTTTAAGCTAAAAGAGAGCAGTGCTGCGAATAAAACGGCAGTAAAAACGAAGATTTTATCTTTAAAAGGTAAGATTGAAGGGGTCCAACATATTGAGATGGGTCTCAATTTTAGCAAAGAGACGCGGGCTTATGATCTCGCTCTTATAGTAGATTTTGATACATTATCAGCTTTGCAATATTATGCGACGCATCCACAACATCTTGAGGCTTTAGGTGCTATTAAAAATTTGGTAGAAAAAACACATGTAGTTGATTACGAATTATGAAAAAATATTTATTCACGTTTCTTCTTTTTGGTTCTATCATGATGTATGCTAGTAGTGCAACAAAAGCCTATCTAAAGGCGCAAGCTTACGAAAAAAACGGCGATTTCAAACAGGCGATGATTTATTATAAAAAAGCAGCTGCCTTGTCCATGCCCCTTACTATTGTGGAAAATAATGCCAGCACAAAGAGCAATCCTGATGCTCCGATTGCTGAGTTTGGTGTCAATCATATTGACGGTTATAAAAATCGTTCTACAGATAAGACGGTACAGCAAATTATCGAATCAAATTTTGATATCAAAGCGTACAAGATGAACTATCTCTTACCTCTGACTTATGATTTTGTGAATCATGCTGGCAGGAAGGACACCGAGACCAAATTTCAAATCAGTTTCAAAAAGAGTCTTGCCAAAAATCTGCTCGGTTTGCAAGATGAATTGTTTTTGGGATATACGCAGACTTCATGGTGGCAAACAAGCGCACCATCTTCTCCTTTTAGAGAAACCAATTATGAGCCAGAACTCTTCATGATGATTCCCAATGCGAATGAGCAAAGTGCCTTGAAAGCTTATAAAGTGGGCTTGGTGCACCAATCCAACGGTCAAGGGGGCTTGGCATCACGATCATGGAACCGTGTCTATGTGAGCGCGGCATTTCAAAAGTATGGATTTTTTATTATCCCAAGGGCGTGGTACCGTTTGCCGGAGAAGAAAAAGCGCAATATCACCGATCCAAACGGCGATGATAATCCCGATATTTATGATTATCTCGGATATGGGGATGTGACAATCTCTTATCCTTATAAGCAAAACTTTTTCACCCTTTTAATACGCAATAACCTAAAATTTGACAGCAACAACAAAGGGGCGATTCAGTTTGATTGGACGTTTCCGATTAAAAACGTCAAAGATATGTTTGGCTATATTCAGATTTTTAGCGGTTATGGTGAGAGTTTGATTGACTATAATAAAAGAAATGACAGAATCGGTATCGGTTTTGCGCTCACACGATAAGAGAGGAGGTTGCAGATGGTAGCAATCGCGACTTCTTTGGGGTTGAAGATTCTCCCCCTTTATATCACCATTGTGCTTGGCTATGTTGTGGTGCATTTTTTTGGTGCTCGACGTGAAAACATGGCCTCTTTGTTGATTTATATCATCGGACCAGTTGTGATATTTTTGGCCTCATATAAGGTCAAACTCAATCTTGGTGTCGTCTCTTTGCCCATTCTTCTCTATCTTCTAAGTAGTTTTTTGGCGCTCATTTCACTCAAATTTGGAAGTCTCTTTTTTAGAGATAACACCAAAAATATACTAGCGTTCACAGCCGGTACGGGTAATACGGGATATTTTGGCATTCCTCTTGCTATTATGTTGCTCGATGAGGGCTTGGCTAATATTTATATCTTTACCGTGCTTGCCTCACTGTTATATGAGAGTACGGTCGGATTTTTTGTGGTGGCTAAGGGGCACTATAGTATCAAGCAGAGTTTGATTAAGGTGGCAAAACTACCTTCAATTTATGCGCTCATCTTGGGGTTAGTTTTTAATCTTGCGCACATCGAATTGAGTCATGATCTTGTGGCGTATCTGGATTATTTTAAAGGAGCCTATGCTATTTTAGGTATGATGATGATCGGCATGGGACTCAAAGGTTTGGCGCATGTGGGCATTGATAAACTCTTTATGGGGGTCGCATTTTTTATCAAATTTATCATCTATCCTGCGATGGTGTTATTGCTCATTTGGATTGATAGTATGTTTTTTCATTTTTTCTCTATGGATTTGTATCGGGTGATGTTTATCTTCTCCATTGTCCCCATGGCTGGCAATACCGTCGCTGTGGCTTCGCTTTTAAATGTGCATCCTGAAAAAGCCTCACTTGCTGTTATCTTAAGCACGGTGATTTCGATTGTGAGTATCCCTGTGATGCTGGCGTTATTTATGCCTCAATATTGAGATACGCTCTCATACGTCTGATGCCTTCACTCATATGCTCAATGCTTCTTGTGTAGGCAAATCGGATGTACTGATTGGTTCCATTTTGTCCAAAATCAATCCCCGGAGTGGCAGCGACGTGGATATCATGAAGCAAGCTTTTGGCAAATTCAAAACTATCATCGCTATATTTTGACACATTGGCCCAGATATAAAAAGCCCCCTCAGGAGCAGCGTCAATCTCAAAGATCTGCGATAATTGCTCATAAAGATAATCCCGTCTCTCTTTAAAGGCTGCTTTGACTTTGGCTTGATACTCCTCATCAAAAGCTTCCAATGCGCCATATTGGCTGAGTGTTGGAGCGGAGATAAAGAGATTTTGGCACACTTTTTCTGCGGCTTCACATTGGTGTTTGGGTACGATAATCCAACCCAAACGATTTCCCGGGACGCAATAGTATTTTGAAAAACCATTGATTACCAAGACATTATCGCTAAATTCTAGCGCACTTCTCGCGTCTTTTTCATAAGTGAGGCCATGGTAGAGTTCATCAGAGATAAAGGCAATATCGTTTTGTTCACAATATGCGATTAATGCTTTGAGATTGTCATCATGATAGAGATTTCCTGTTGGATTTCCCGGAGAGGAGATTTGAAGTGCATCGAGTGGGTGTTTTTGTAAATCGGCCACATGAAGTTGAAAATCATCATTTTTATCGATAGGCATAAATACCGGATCAATATCCAAAATTCTTGCAAAGTTTCGATAACAAGGATATGAAGGATCAGAGAGTCCCAATTTGGCTCCAGTTTTTAAACTCAGCGCATAGGCAATCAAAAAAGCGCCACTCGTACCGGGTGTTAAAAATATCTGTTTAGCATCGACGCGTACCCCGTATGTTTTGTAGTAATGCTTGGCAATTTTGAGGCGCAAATCATACAATCCCAAACTCTCAGTATAAGCAAAGTGGTCCGCTTGAATCGCTTCAATCATCGCGTGTTTGACTTTTGGAGAAGGGGGAATATCGGGTTGTCCTACCTCAAAATGTATGGCATCTTCATATTGGAGGGCATCACGCACTATATCCATCACAATAAATGAACTCATCTGGGAACATCGCATCTATAATCCTTTTGTGAAATCATAACAAACATTTTATAAAATGTTTGATAAAATAAGAAAAAAAGGATAGGTTTTTATGCAAAAATTGATAGAAAATCTTGAAAAAAATGGTTTTAGCGTTCATAGGGTGAAAAACAAAGAGGAAGCTTTGGCGTTGGCAAAAACATTTTTACAAGGCGTGCATACAGTGGGGCTTGGAGGTTCCACCACGGTGAATCAAATCGGATTATTAGATTATTTACTAGAGCAAAAAGAGATAAAAGTCTCGAACCAATACGAAAGTGGCATCAGCATGGAGGAGAACACCCGAAGAAGACGCGAGGGCATGTTGAGTGATTTGTACGTCACAGGATGTAATGCGATTACCCAAGAGGGTGAGTTAATCAATGCCGATGGTAGCGGTAATCGTGTCGCGGCACAAATATTTGGCCCCAAAAAAGTATTGATTATCGCAGGCGTCAATAAAATAGTGCCGACACGTGAAGCGGGATTTGAGCGCATCAAAAATGTCGCCGCTCAAAAAAATATCGATCGCATGAATACCAAAGCATTGGAGATGGGCAAAGAGCCTCGATACAATTGGAACAATATCGCAAACAAATTTGCCTACATCAATGGCGATGAACCAGACAGAACGCATATTATTTTAGTCGATGAGTCATTGGGTTTTTGAGACACTCTTTAGATGAGGGTAAAACTCGATATAATGCAGCAGTTATTTAATAAGGGAAAAGGGTAGATGAAATTAACACATTTAGATGAAAAAGATAGACCTAAGATGGTCGATGTCTCGGACAAAGATGATACAACACGCATTGCCGTAGCCAGTGGGGTCATCAAGATGAGCCCGGACGCTTATGAGATGATTGTCTCAGAGAAAACAAAAAAAGGGCCCGTATTACAAACCGCAGTCATCGCCGCGATTTTGGGGGCAAAACAGACCAGTTCTTTGATCCCGATGTGCCATCCCTTGATGTTGACATCGGTGAATTGTGATGTGGATGAGTTGCCAGAACTTCCAGGTTTTAAACTCACCGTCGCGACAAAACTACGAGGACAAACCGGAGTTGAGATGGAAGCCCTCACGGGTGTGAGTATTGGATTGTTGACCATTTATGATATGGCTAAAGCCATCGATAGAACGATGGTGATTCGTGATGTTATGTTAGAAGAGAAAAGTGGAGGCAAGAGTGGCGTATTCAAAAGAACTTAAATTAGAATATCCCTTGTCGTGGGAATATAAAATTATTTTAGAAAAAGAACATGACGCTGCGTTGATCAGCAAAGAGTTACTCAAAGATCGTGATCACCGTGTCAAAAAATCTCAAGATAGCACAAAAGGTAAATATTCAAGCCATGCTTTGCAAGTTGTGGTTCATAGTGATGAAGATAGAAAAGCTATTTTTGATGCCTTAAAACAGCACAAAAAAATCAAATTTGTACTTTAAGGAGACCAGTAGATATGGAGTCAGCACAAACAATTTTCGCCAATACAATAAAAGAAAATAGAGACAGTCATCAGTTTTTAAAGATTTTGCAAGATGTCAGCTTTGATCTCACCAAACAGAAAATACAACGATTAAAGGATGACAAAAAAATCCGTGATCGGGTGGGGGAGCTTTTTGATCTTTATTGCATCACTTTAGAGCAAGAGAATGCCAAAAATGCTAAGAATATTGCAGCGGTTATCACTGGATTATTGCGTGCTGCGAGCTATGATAAAGAGGAATTTCTCTATAAAACCATCTATGAAAAAGAGCAAATAGAAAAATCGATTCAGACACAAAAACAGAATATCAAAGAGACGATTACAGGGACGTATTATGTGCTAGAAAAACATATCGATTCACTTCCTGAGGACACTAAAAATGTAGCATTTCGTGCTCTCAATGATACAAAACTCAATGCGCTTGAGATGCTCGGAATCTTGCGAGAAACAACAGAAGAGGCACTCTTGACGACGCTAGAGCAGGGTAGTTATATTACAGAGACGACCTTGGAGATTACCAAAAACCTCACTTTTCAAGCAATCAATGATGGAGAATTTAACAAAAGAAGATTTTTAGACATTGCCAACACGATTATGGATGTCACCTTGGAGATTGCGCAAGAAAATATCAATCATTCACGTGAGTTGATTGATGGTGCGGTTGATGGGGTGAAAGAGGGGATTGCAAAATCGATTGATAAATTCAAAAATGATATTAAATTTGCTCCCGAAGAGGTCGAAGATGTGCTGGGTAAAAGTTTGGCTGAAACCAAAAAAGAGCTTCTAAAAGTCGAGGATGAGTATATTGAACTTCTAAAAGATATCAGTGCCCAGTATGATGAACAGATACAAAAAATACTGTATGAAAAAGTTGAAAAATATAGTAGTGCTGTGGAACGATTAAAACGAGCAACCCATGAAGCCACAGAAGCAATTACTTCACGAGTGGAAGAGTTAAAAGATGAAGTCTCTATCGATGACCTTAAAGATTTGGCGAGTGAAAAACTCGAATCTTTGAAAAAAGATGTCAACTCTCTCGAAGAGATTGCCAATAAAAAGATAGAATCCCTAAAACAAAATGAAACTGCCAAAAAAGCGACGGCTGAAGCCAAAAAATTAGGACTTCGTGCTTGGGAAGTGGCCAAAAATATGTTGGATAATGCGGTGAAAAATGCTAAAGACAGTATCAAAAAAGATGATAAATAACGCGCTAATCCTACTTTAGTGTTTGTAAAAAAGTGAGCAAATCATCCATCTCTTGCTGGCTTAACCACTCAAAAGAAGGCATCGTCGAGGTGCTTTCTCCTGCTTCATTTGTACCGCTCCATGCTGCATTGGTTTGATTGTCATCACGGTAACTTTTCATGATGACTTTGCTAGGATGGATGAGGGATTCTTTGAGATAATTCAAATCATATAATCCTCCAGCAAACGAGAGATCAGGAGCCATATCTTCAGGTGCTCTTTTGACATCTTTGTAACGATGGCAAATAGCACAGTTTTCATAAGCTATCTTCGCCCCTTTAGCGATATCTCCTGTAGCTTTCATATTGAGTCTTTCACGAAGGGTGTCATTGCCGTGTTCACCTGATAATTGTATGGCAATCCACGGCGAGAGGTATTGGGTGTGATTGTTGTCGTTTTGAAAAGTGAGATGAGAAGAAAAAGAGATGGCAAAAACACCACTATTGAGATTGTTTATCGTGCTTTTGAGAACCCTCGTAAAACTAGCAAGATAATACCCTTTTTTATAGATTAGATGCATTGTGTAATCTTGAGTGAGAGGGAAGAGTTCTTTGATATGCTCTGGCCCTTGTGCTTGAGATAATCGGGTGCTTTCACTGATATTTGCATCTTGGAGTCTTCTTGTGGTTGCATTAATCTCTTCGTTTGCACGCAGGGTATAAAGTAAAACAGGAGCATCTTGGTAGCCCATATTCACATAAGGCAATCCCTCTTTGGGGATTTGCACCGTAAAATTTTCACTCAAAATCGTCGTGGTATTGTTTTCTTTTGGGAGTAGGGGTGCTTTCCATTTGAATAAAATTGCAACATTTTTGCCATCATAGAGGGCTTTTATGGTGGTGCTCTTTTTTTGATTTTGGGTTGAAATATTTTCTTGAGTGTTGTGCGGACGAAGCGGATAGCTGAAGATGGTCGTACTGTCGGTACTAATCCATGCTTTAGAATTAGGAGTAATTCCAAAGACATCGCCTGGGACTAAAACGGCTTTGATGGTTGTGGCATACACCAGGGTGCTAAAACAACAAAAAATTAGGACTAGGCTTTTTTTGATAAACATCATGGAGTGCTCCATCTTTATGATTTGATGGAAATTATACTATAAAATTGTTTGGAAGTGTTTTAGAAGAGACCGAAGTCTCTTCTAAAGGGGTATTCTAGTATCTATATCTTAAAGATAGACGGATATCTTGTGCATTATCAACAAAGCCCATGCCTTGTGCTGCTGCTTCAGATTTTGTCAAAGGAGTACCGGTTGATCCAAAGAACATATCGCTTCCGGTATAGTCATAATCAATATAAGTATATCGAATTTGTGCGGTTAAGAATCTATCAAGAACTGGGAAGTTGTAGTAGATTTCATACGCATTACCTCTAGTAGATAGTTTAGAGCCTATGAGAGTGTCTTCACCGTAAGTGAAACTTCTCCAGTATTTACTACCGTGGTTGTATTCAATACCGATTCTATCGTTATCAAAGAAACCTGGCATTTGAACACCTACATAAATAGAAGTACCGGTTTCAGATTTTGAAGAACCTAACATGCCTGGTCCTGCAGACACCATTCCTTCTTCACTTGCAATTGTATTTGTAACACCTTTTGGATGTGTAGTACTCCAGGCAAATGATGCAAAGGCTGTCGTGTCATCAAGGAAATCACTGATACCATCACCAATACCATCAACTTGTAATGAAAGGGCACCACCTGTTAAATCGCCAACATCTTTTAGATGCATTGAAAAAGTGTCATCTGTTGGATCCAAAGGTGTTCCAGCACCACCTACCCTTGTAAAGTCTGCGCCCATCATGTTCCAACCTTTGAACCAGTTAGCCATGACCTTGTATTGACCATCATTATAAAGTTGTGCTAACAGTCCTGCTAAGTCCATATTAGGTGCATAATATTGACTTACTCCTTGTGAATAAGGAAGTGCTAATGATGTTGCTCCAGCATATGATAAGTTACTTCCATTAAATCCTGTGAAGGCTGGATATTTTCCATTTACATTTGAGTTTCCTCTACCCAAACAAAGTTTGAAGTACATACCTGAAACACCGGTGTATTTTTCAACATTGACCATGAAACTAGCACCATCAAATTCCATATTGATATTGTGACCAATTGGAGAGGCAGGATGCGTATCATCTTCTCTAAGATTGGTTAAAAATCCAGTCACAGAAGGTCTTCGACCAAAACTAACAGTATATGGCATATCCCCTGCTTGACCTAGGTATAAGAAGTAGGCTTCTTTGACTCTTAAAGTAGTATCACTTGGTGTTTCACTAGAATACCAATCCATATTTTGAAAACCATTCAATGCAGCTGTGTTGTTATATCCAAATGTTTTATACATGCCCAAAGCCCCTCTAAAGACTAAATCATCTCGAGGTTGTGCGGCCATATTTAAGATTAATTTATTGGTCCAAATACCATTTTTTACAGTACTATTAGCGCCGGCTGCATCGCTAGTTCCGTAACTAATCGCATCATATGCCGTTCTAAAATCTGCACTGAATTTTATATTATCATGAGCATCGTGTGCTTTGACTTCCAACAGTTGCGATTTTAACGCTTCTATATTAAATTTTTTTTGAGTATTTTGTAACTCTTTCATTTGAGCTTTTAGTGCTTCGACTTCCGCTTTCAAATCTGCATCTTGTGCGGCAAACGCATAAGAACCAAAAATTGCTCCAATCAGCAATGGAGCGACTAATTTTTTCATTCTAAACCTCCGAATAGTTTCTAGGATAACCCTATTTTAAATTGATTACAAATCATAACCAAAAAACGCAAATTCCCTCATAAAATCTATAGCCCACCACGCAAGTGAATAGATATTTACATTAGCTTTTGAAATCATACCCTAAGAAAGATAAAATTTAATTGAAATTTACATAAAAATGTAAAAAAAAATTTACTTAATGCAAAAGTGGCCTGTCGGGCATATTATAAAAAATGATATAATTCAAAATAATTTTTAAGAAAACTGGAGAAACGATTGATTTTAAGTATTGAAAGCAGTTGTGATGATAGTTCGATTGCCATCACACGGATTTGTGATGGGGCACTGCTGTATCATAAAAAAATATCCCAAGAATTAGATCACAGTGTTTATGGCGGCGTCGTGCCAGAACTAGCGGCCAGGCTTCACGCTCTAGCCCTTCCCAAAATTTTGGAAGAGACCAAAGCCTATTTTCCCGAACTCAAAGCGATTGCTGTGACCAATGAGCCTGGACTTAGTGTCTCATTGGTGGAGGGTATTGTCATGGCCAAGGCACTCAGCGTGGCGTTGAAATTGCCGATTTTGCCAATTAACCACTTAAAAGGGCATATTTACTCATTGTTTTTAGAACAAAAAACGCAGTTTCCTTTAGATGTGTTATTGGTTTCAGGAGGGCACACGCAAATCTTGCATATTGATGATTATGATCATATCTATATTATGGCGACAACATTGGATGATAGTTTTGGAGAGAGTTTTGACAAGGTATCCAAAATGTTGGGGCTTGGATATCCGGGTGGCCCGATAGTAGAACAATATGCAAAAGAGGGGAATGCCCAAGCTTTTAACTTTACCGTGCCCCTTTCAAATTCACCCAAAATGGCTTTTAGTTTTTCAGGATTAAAAAATCAAGTACGACTCTGTATCGAAGCGCATACGCCGATGGATGATACCCTTCGCGCAGATATTTGTGCCTCTTTTCAAAAAGTGGCCATTGCTCATCTGATGCAAAAATTAAACAAAGTGTATAAAAATAAGCCATTACGCCATCTGGGTGTTGTCGGCGGAGCGAGTGCCAATTTGAGTTTGCGTGCAGAATTGGAAAAATTTGTCCAATCTCATGATGCGCAATTGCATGTCGCCCCTTTGGCGTATTGTTCTGATAATGCTGCGATGATTGGACGCTGTGCGATTGATGCGTATAAGCTGAAGCGATTTGTGCCAATGGATCAGATTTTGGCACATCCAAGATCGAGTGAATTTATAAAATAATGTCATAATTATGTTAAGATTTCTTTAAGAAAACATATTTTTTTTACCTAATTTTGACTCATAAGAGCTTTGATACCTGATTTTCATTATAATTCACAAAAGTTTTAATAACTTCATTAAGCTATATAGGGAAAGGGCACATTGGGGAATCTTTTAGATTTTGTGCCCTAAAATCTTTATTTCTAATTCTAAATCAATGCCATACTTTTCAAAAACACGTCGTTTTGCCTCTTCGATGAGGGTGATGGCCTCTTCATACGTTCCTCCACCGAGATTGACTAAAAAATTTGCATGCGATTGGCTAAATGCCATATTTCCTACTGTTGCCCCTTTGAGTCCGACATCATCTAAGAGTTTGCCTGCATACCTATGGTCTGGATTTTTGAAGCAACTGCCGGCACTTGGTAGATGGGGTTGATTGTCTCTAAATTGTCGAAACATCGCCAACAATGAAGTATCAAAACCTTTTATTTTTTCAAATTTAGCTTCAAATACGATGCCCTCAAAGTGCGTCTTGCGATAGCCATAGGTAATATCTTTTTTTTGAATCCAACCGTGCTCGGTTCTCATTGCGATGAGGTGGTTGAAAATTTCCCATTCTTTGAGTCCCGCATTCATTTTGACCATACCACCGAGGGTTCCGGGAAGTTTTTGCATAAGCTCAAAGTGTGCGATATCGTGCCTCTTTGCATATGAGAGTATTTTGCCACTCATCGTCGCCCCACCGATATAAAGATGCGATTCATCTTCGTGGATAAAATCAAAATTTTTGCCAAGCATCGCTAGTTTCGGAGGATTGGGCGCAATCAAGAGATTATTAGCGCCACCCAAAAGAGTCACATCCGGATACGCGGCAATCGTATCAATCACCTCGACATCGACCACAGGGCCGATTTTGATACTGGAAAATGTTGAAAAATCGATTTGCTTTGTCATCAAAATATAAAGGTGGGAATCATCGTGATAATCCGAGTCGTAAACTCAATCATGAGATTCATCATCCAAGGCATCGTAAAAATCGCCACGAGCACGACCACAATAATCTTAGGCACAAAACTGAGGGTCATTTCATTGATTTGTGTGGTAGCTTGGAAGATACTGATAGCCAGACCGGCGAACAAGCCTGCTAATAACATCGGCATCGATAAATAAAGGGCGATTTTAAAGGTTTCGACACCGAGTCCTATTAGCTTGGCTTCCATGCTAAGAGTTCCTTATGCTTTCGTATTCTGTGGGAATCATCAAATCTCTTGCTGTGATTTTTGCATCATAAAATCCATGATCATAGCCAATCGCAAAGAGTTTATCAACCGCACTGAGTTGTGCTTCATCCATAGAGATAGATTTAGCATTGGCATACAAGGAGAGATAGGTCTCAAGCGTTTGCGCATCGACACGGATTAATCCCCGTTGCAATAACATTTTAGAAAGTAATTTTTGATTATCATGAGCCACTTGTACCGCTTTGGTGAGAAGTGCTTCGTATTGGATGGCTTGATTGAGAGGGATGGACCTTCTTATTGCCATACCACCCAAAGGCAGAGGTAAATCTTCTTTGCAAAGTTCGCGCCAGACATCCCAAAGTTCGCGTTCAACCTCTAGATTTTCATCAAAATCCAGGATACTTTCATGAATCAAAACACCCGCGTCCACTTCTCCTTGAATGACCGCATCTTCTATCTCTAGAAAATTTTTGTAGACGATTTTCGCATCCGGATAGACGATTCTAAAGAGTAGGGCATTGGTCGTGTGTTCCCCACTCAAAGCGACTTTAAAATGGCGTTTGAGTGTTTTATTTTTTTGTTTGATGAGTTTAGGACCGTATCCTTCTCCGAAACTTACAGCTGTACGCAAGAGGGCATACTCGTCTCGAATTTTTGGATAGAGTGCAAAACTAATGGCACAAATATCATAAATATTATTTAAAGCTTTTTGATTTAACGTTTCAATATCTAAGGCGATATTTTGAAAATTCGTATCAGGTGCGCTGACCCAACCGAACTTGATGGCATAATACATAAAAATATCATCGGCATCGGGTGAGTGGGCTACGGTAATGTTTCTCATAGAACTCCTTTTGTATGCGATAATTCTATCACTTTTTTATTAAAACTTTTATTGCGCCGAAGATTAAAAGGGCTTTTTTAAGCACAAAGTGATAAAATATATACAAAAAGTATCTTAAAAAACTGAGAGACTTTTTGTAAAGTGTAAGCGTTGGATTTTACAAAAAGTCTACAAAGGAAATCAATGAAAATCGACGAAAACAAACAAAAAGCAATGGACCTGGCCATTAAGCAAATCGACAAAGCTTTTGGTAAAGGGTCGCTTGTGCGATTAGGTGACAAGGTAATCGAGCCCATCGATTCTATCAGTACGGGTTCTTTAGGATTGGATTTGGCTCTTGGTATCGGGGGCGTTCCAAAAGGAAGAATAATCGAAATTTATGGACCTGAGAGTTCAGGGAAAACAACCCTCGCGCTGCAAATTACCGGAGAAGCTCAGAAAAATGGCAGCATTTGTGCTTTTGTGGATGCAGAACATGCTCTGGATGTAAAATATGCCAGCAATTTAGGTGTGGATGTGGAGAACCTTTTTGTTTCACAGCCTGATTTTGGTGAGCAAGCACTTGATATTGTTGAAACATTAGTGAGAAGTGGTGCTGTTGATGTGATCGTGGTTGACTCGGTTGCGGCATTGACGCCAAAAAGTGAGATTGAAGGGGATATGGGCGATACCCATGTAGGACTTCAAGCCCGACTCATG
This sequence comes from Sulfurospirillum sp. 1612, assembly GCF_036556685.1. NCBI lineage: Bacteria > Pseudomonadati > Campylobacterota > Epsilonproteobacteria > Campylobacterales > Sulfurospirillaceae > Sulfurospirillum > Sulfurospirillum sp. 1612. Next base: position 2,325,031 of record NZ_CP140614.1, on the reverse strand, counting down.
AGTCAAGCCTTGCGTAAATTAACAGGGGTTGTCAGTAAAATGGGTGTGACGGTGATTTTCATCAACCAAATTCGTATGAAAATTGGTACGATGGGATATGGCTCTCCTGAGACGACAACAGGGGGAAATGCTTTGAAATTTTATGCCTCTGTTCGGATTGATGTGCGAAAAATCGCGACATTAAAACAAAGTGATGAGCAAATCGGTAACCGTGTCAAAGCCAAAGTCATCAAAAACAAAGTGGCTCCGCCATTTCGTCAAGCGGAGTTTGATATCATGTTCGGTGAAGGTATCAGTAAAGAGGGTGAAATCGTCGATTACGGCGTGAAATTGGATATTGTTGACAAAAGTGGAGCCTGGTTTAGTTATGGTGAAAAACGATTGGGGCAAGGACGTGAAAATGTCAAAGCACTTTTAAAAGAAGATAAAGAGTTAGCGGCAGAGTTAGAGGATAAAATCAAAGAAGCGATGGGAATGACACCTATCAACATAATCGAGGAGATAGAGGAATGATCTACATAAACGAAGTATTCGCCGACGAAGTTTTGGATAGCAGAGGAAATCCTACAGTGAGAGCAACCGTAATCTTAAGTGATGGTATTTCTGCGAGTGCCGTCGTGCCAAGTGGTGCGAGTACCGGAAAGCGTGAAGCACTAGAATTGCGAGATGGTGGTGAGCGATACATGGGCAAAGGGGTGTTAAAAGCGATAGAAAATGTCAATGTTGAAATCGCAGATGAATTAATAGGCCTCGACCCGTTTGACCAAGCCGATATTGATAATGTCATGAAGCGACTTGATGGTACCCAAAATTATGGCCGACTTGGAGCAAACGCAGTTTTGGGCGTTTCGATGGCTGTCGCACGAGCATGCGCCAATAGCCTAGGCATGCCATTGTATCGCTATCTCGGTGGGGTCAATGCCCTCACACTTCCGACTCCGATGTTTAATATTATCAATGGTGGTAGCCATGCTGATAATAATGTCGATTTTCAAGAATACATGGTGATGCCACTACATTTTGACTCGTTTGAAGAAGCCCTTCGTTCTTGTTCTGAAGTCTATCATCATCTCAAAAAAATCATCGCATCGATGGGTGAGAGTACTGCTTTGGGTGATGAGGGTGGCTTTGCTCCCAACCTCAAAAGCAATGAGGAACCATTGAAATTGATTATGCAAGCCATCGAAGCGGCTGGTTATAAACCAGGTAGTGATATCGCGATTGCTCTTGATACTGCAAGTAGTGAATTTGTGTGTGATGGTGGATACCGACTCGAATCTGAAAAACGCACACTCAATAGTGCAGAATTGGTGGATTATTATGTGGACCTTTGTGAAAAGTATCCTATCGTTTCGATTGAAGATGGTTTGAGTGAAGATGATTGGGAAGGATGGAAAATCATGACCGATAAACTCGGTGGTAAAATCCAACTCGTGGGTGATGATTTGTTCGTCACCAACAAAAAAATACTCAATGAGGGGATTGAAAAAGGTATTGCAAACTCAATCCTTATCAAACTCAATCAAATCGGAACCGTTAGCGAAACGATGCAGACCATCCGCCTTGCGCAACGTAATGATTATACTTGTATCGTGAGTCACCGAAGTGGTGAGAGCGAAGATGCCTTTATCGCTGATTTTGCTGTGGCCATGAATGCGGGACAAATCAAAACAGGTTCTACGGCAAGAGGCGAACGTACGGCAAAATACAACCGACTTTTAGAGATTGAGCGTGAACTTGGATATGGTGAATATTTAGGAGAAAAACTCTTTAGTTAGAGCACGATGAGCACGATTGTAAATGAACTCGATAACGGCGCAAAGAAGAAGTTTGATACGCGTTTTTATTCAAAAGTGGTATTGCTGCTACTGGCCGTTATCGTCTTTGGTGTTTATGTTGGAAATGTGCTGTTTGGAAAAAGTTCGCTCGAAGTGTTGCTCGGGTTGCAAGAGAGTCGTGATACTCTCAAAGCGAATGTACGAGCGATTAAAGCAGAAAATGCACTGTTGCAAAAAGATTATTTTGAACTCAAACAACTCGAACCGACCAATTAGAGCCTTGAGAGATTTTGTGATAATGAGGGATATGGTATGCGAAAATTAGCTTTTATTTTATGTTTGTCATTGGCGTGTGTTGCAAGGGACAATCCCTTTCAAGCGGTTGAAAATATAGACCAGGCAACACATCAAAAAAGTACCAATGAGAGCTTTAAAGAAGCGACGATGACGCTACCTGATAGTGCACGGATTATGAAAAGCGTCGCCATCTCTTATCAAAATCTTGATGGGTCCATTGCGACAAAAACCGTAACCGTCGATAAAAGTATTGATTGGCATGATACCTTCAAGCTGGGGATAGCAGGGAACATCTCTTCTTATCATGAAGTGGCTGCGCCACCTGATGCAGCCCCTGAGCACAATATGACAAAAATAGATAAGCCTGCTCCTATTGTAGCGCACTCGCAACATTATAAATTTAAAGATTTTATCCAATTTAAAATCATGGGCAAAGCGTTGATTGTTATGACAAAAGACAAGCTGATTCGCAATTTTTTAGTCAGTAAACCGTATAAAGTAGTGTTGGATTTCAGAAGAGATGCGCGTTTTCTTACGAAGACATTCAAAACAGATACTACTCCGTTTGTCTCAATTGTTTTAGGTAATCATGATCGGTATTATCGTGTGGCAATTACACTCGATGGGCAGTATGGTTATACCCTAAATAAAGAGCAAAAGGGTGAATATCGCATCACCCTTAAATAATACTATTCTGGCGTTCTTTCGTTTGGTCCAAGATAGAGTTGTCGTGGTCGTGCAATTTTCATATCTGGTTGTTCTTTGAGTTCAATCCATTGCGCAATCCATCCTGGCGTTCTTCCGATGACGAAAATAACCGCAAACATCTCTTTTGGTATTTTGAGCGCTTCTAAAATAAGCCCGGAATAAAAATCTATATTCGGATATAAATTTCTTGATACAAAGTATTCATCACTGAGCGCAATTTGTTCTATTTTATTGGCTACGGCAATCAATTCTGAATCGATATCCAGCTCATCGACCAATTGGTCTCTGAGTTTTTTGAGTATTTTTGCTCTTGGATCAAAGTTTTTATACACTCTGTGACCAAAGCCCATCAATCTAAATGGGTCATTTTTGTCTTTTGCTTTTTTGATAAACTTCTCTACATTATCAATCGTACCAATCATCTCAAGTTGTCGGATAACCGATTCATTGGCTCCACCATGTGCGCGTCCCCAAAGCGCGCCGATACCCGCAGAAATCGCGGCATAAGGGTGAGCATGTGTCGAGGCAACCACACGGACCGCTGTGGTTGAAGCATTTTGTTCATGATCGGCATGTAGGGTAAAAATAGTATCCAGTGCTTCGACTTCAATCGGGCTCAGTTCGACATGATGATGTGGATATCCACGGAGCATGTAGAGGAAATTTTCCGTAAATCCTTTGTCAAGGTCTGGATAAATAACCGGTAAGCCATTGGAGTATCGATATGAAAATGCCGCGATAGTTGGAATTTTTGCGATAATTCGATGCGCCATTTCGATGACTTCTTCTGGTGTATCCATATCGAGAGAATCAAAATAAAATGTCGATAATGCCGCCACAGCAGAAGAGAGTATTGCCATAGGATGAGCATTATCTGGAAAGGCGTCAAACAATTTTTTCATACCCTCGTGAATAAAGGATCTTTTTTTAAGTTCATAGCTGAAGGCATCATATTGTTGTTTTGTCGGAAGGTCTTTGTGTAACAATAGATACGCTGCATCCAAATACGTTTTTTTATTGGCAAGATAGGAAATATCATAGCCTCGGTACATCAACTTACCTTTTGCCCCGTCAATATACGTAATGCGTGATCTACAACTTGCCGTCGAGGTAAAGCCGCGGTCAAATGTAAACATCCCCGTATCTTTGTAAAAATCAGATATATCCACAACGCTCTGACCAATAGTCGGTAACAAAATTGGGAAATCAAATTTTTTACCCGTTCTATTGTCTATGATAGTAACCGTATTGTTTGCCATAAATATCCTTTATAGTATTGTTGTTTTGTCTTGAAAAGATTATACCAAAAAAAATAAAATTAAAATAAAATTTGTATGATTATATTGTGGACTTAGGAGAACTTTAAAGTTCCCTCACTTTTAGTCTCTTTTTGTCTTCGTATGGTGTGGCTTGTTTTTTAGGCCAAAAGCCATGATGATTTTGATACTAAGCATCACCAAAATCACTTCGAAGATACTCGCAAGTACGAAGGATAAATATAGAAAATAGTTAATACTGTGAGAATTATATGCAATGGTTGCTACGGCGATTAAAAGGGTCAATGGCATCGAATGGGAGAGCCCAAAAAGGATGACTTCTTTGACGCTAAGCATCTTGATAAATACAAAAGAGGCGAGGATACGGGCGAATATCATGATGGCGGTAATCAACATAGCATTGGTGATGAGACCATCTGAGAGCAGGGCATCTAGCTTAAATGTCGAACCGATGTAGATGAAAAAGACCGGCACCAAAAAACCAAATCCAAAAGAGGAGAGTTTCTCAGGCAACTCTTTTTTGTGCTCAAAAAAGGTATTGATAAAGATACCGGCGATAAAGGCACCAAATGCTACTTCAAGATGTAAAAAGACCATAATCGCAATCAATAAAAAGAAGATGGCCATCGAGAGTCGGATGTCTTTTTCTTCTTTGTCAAAATGCGGCATCAAAAAGGTTTTAAGCTCCGGATACCACCAAAAAACGATGCGTAGACATTTGAAGAGTAAAAAGATACCCAGCAAAAAGAGTACGAGATATAAAATCGTTTTGTAAAGTTCGATACCAATACCATATTCTAATGCCGCTCCGGCAAATGTCAAAAGAGCAATACTCGTGAGCTCGCCCATCGTACCGACTACCATAGAGAGATTGAGCCAACGCGCATCTTTGCCATAGTCTTTGTGCAATGCCAATATCAGTCCCACTGAAATCATCGGCAATAAAATGATGAGGATTTTGTCTAAGTCAAAGTATAAGATACCCAAAAATGAAACAGCATAAAGCAGCACTAAATACAAAAACCCTTCTCTCATGATGGGGGCTTTTTTGTTATTAAAGAGTCGTAAATCGACCTCCATTCCCGCCATAAACATGAGATAAAAGAAGCCAACTTCGGCAATCAATTTAAAGAGATAATGGTCACTCAAAAATCCATAATATGCCCCAATCGTTCCCATCATGATCTCTATGGCAGGGGTGGGAATACGGAGCAGTTTGGAGAAAAAAGGAGAAATCGATAAAATCACCGAAATGGTGACGATGATGGCTATTTCATTCATGACAATAAGTAGCGATGGTGTATCCGGCTTCTTGTATCATGAGCTTGTCATGACTCGGGGTGTCACCGGCAGTGGTTAAATAGTCTCCTATGACTATCGCATCGGCACCCGCTTCAAAAATAGCTCCTGGATGTTTTGTGAAGGTAATCTCTCTTCCTCCGGCAATCATCAGTCTCGCCTGCGGGATTGCTGCTTTGACATAGCGAACCAGTGTGAGTGCGTGATCTTCGTCCATGGGTGTTGTCTTGATGGGCAGGGCAGGATTGGGATGAAAAAAATTCAAAGGGATGGTGAAGGGATCGAGTGATTTGATACTTTGCACAAAGGAGGCGCGATCCTCATCGCTCTCGCCCAAGCCAAAAATTCCTCCGCTTATAAGGTGTAATCCGGCTTCTTTGGCATGAAGACATGTCGCATAGCGCTCTTCCCAAGTATGTGTACTGCAGAGCGTGTTGTAAAAGTTTTTGGAACTCTCCAAATTGTGATTATAGAGTGTGATGCCCGCTTTTTTGAGCGTTTTGAGTTGTTCGAGTGAGGCCAGACCATTGCAGGCAATGAGGTTGAGCTCATCGCACTCTTTTTGGATGGCTTGCGCTGCTTCGCACACAAAAGAGAGTTTTGTATCATCCAGACCCTTGCCTGAGGTGACTAAGCAAAAGCCAATAGCACCGTTTGCTTTGGCTCTTTTGGCTTCTGCTACAATTGTTGGTATTTTTTTGTATTTATATCTTTGGATATCAGCATGATGTGCGAGACTTTGAGTGCAAAAGCCACAATCTTCCAGACAGCTTCCGCTGGATATATTGCTAATGGCACACAAAAATATCTCTTTAGGCATCGGCATCTTCTCTGTGTTTGCATTTGATGCATTCAAAAATCTGTTTTTTTCTCAGTTCGCGTGTCACCATCATGCCACCACATTCAGAACATTTGCGATTGGTGGGTTCGTAGTTGGAGATAAATTTACATTTTGGATAGTTGGCACAGCCAAAAAACTTCCCTCTTCTTGAGGTGCGCTCTACGATATCGCCACCACATTCGGGACATTTGACATCAATCGTTTTGAGAGGTTTTTTCTCGGTTTTACCGAGATTTCTGGTGTATTTACATTTTGGAAAATTATTACATGATATAAATTCACCAAAACGTCCTTTTCGCTTGACGAGTTCGCCGCCACATTCGGGACAAATTTCACCCGTTGGGATGACGACTTTTTGGCTTTTGATATTTTTCTTTCCCTCTTCAACGCGCTCGATAAAAGGACCATAAAATTCACTCAATGTTTGTTGCCAATCGGCAGAATCTTCTGCGATAAGATCAAGTTTTTCTTCCATTTCCGAAGTAAAAGAAGAATCCACAATACTCGGAAAATTTTTCTCTAGTAGTTCGATAACGGTAAAAGCAATCTCACTAGGAATAATCTGTTTTTTTTCTATTGTGATATAAGAGCGTGCGCTGAGTGTTGAGATAGTCGGTGCATAAGTAGAAGGTCTCCCAATGCCCAAAGATTCTAGCTTTTTGATTAAGCTGGCTTCTGAAAATCTGGCCGGCGGCTCGGTAAAATGTTGATTGGCATCGAGTTTGTCTAAACTGACTTCTTGACCTTGGGAGAGATCTGGTAAGAGTTTGTCTTTGTCGCTGGCGCCATAGACTCTATAAAACCCATCAAACAAGAGTTTGCGTCCACTGGCTTTAAATTTACCACTTTCGCTGGCGAAGATGAGCGTTTGGGATTCAAACAAGGCATCATTCATCTGAGAGGCAAGAAAACGATTGTAAATCAAAGTGTAGAGTTTGAGTTGATCAGGCTCTAAATAGGTTTTGGCAAGCTCAGGCGTGAAATCCAATACCGTCGGGCGGATTGCCTCATGCGCCTCTTGCGCGCCTTTGCTACTTGATTTATAATAATTTGGTTTTTTAGGGAGATATTTTTCTCCAAATTGCTCTAGGATTTGATGGCGTGCTTCCTCAATCGCTTCTTTGGCAATATTAAGAGAATCGGTTCGCATATAGGTGATGACCCCCATCGTCCCTTTGTGGGTTTTGACCCCTTCGTAGAGATTTTGTGCTAGCATCATGGTTTTTTTCGGAGAAAATCCGAGCATGCTGGAAGCATTTTGTTGGAGTGTTGAGGTCATAAACGGGGGATTGGTTCTGCTTTTGCGCTCTTTTCGCTCGATTTTTCCTACGGTATACGTTTCATTTTTTAACCGTGATACGATTTCATTCGCGCGGTCTTTCATCGATATGGTCATTTTCTCTATTTTTTGTCCGTCAAATTCCACAAGAAGGGATTCGATATTTTTATTAAAGAGGGCATCGATACTCCAAAACTCTTGCGGTTTAAAGGCACGAATCTCTTTCTCACGATCGACGATGATTTTCAAACTCGAAGATTGCACCCTTCCAGCACTAAGCCCCTTTTGGATTTTGGAAGCCAATAACGGTGAGAGTTTGTATCCGACGATGCGATCGAGTAATCTTCGGGTTTGTTGCGCATTGATACTCGAAAAATCTAGTGTACGAGGATTTTCTAGGGCATGCGTGATGGCATTTTGCGTGATTTCATGAAAGACGATGCGGGGAAGTTCTTCGGGTTTTTTGCCAATTGCTGTGGCGATGTGAAATCCTATGGCTTCTCCCTCACGATCCTCATCGGTTGCGATATAGATGGTTTCTGCATTTTTGGCTAAAGCCTTGATTTCCTTGACAATAGCGGAGTGATCTTTGGGGGTGCGATACTCTGGCGTAAAGGTATTGTCCTCGATTTTGATACCGAAACTACTCTTGGGAAGGTCTCTGACATGTCCTTTTGATGCGATGACAGCGTAATCTTTGCCTAAGAAATTCTTGATGGTTTTTGCTTTTGTTGGTGATTCTACTATGATTAAATTTTTCATTCTCTACCTATATATGTCTAAAACTTTTCTGTGATTGTACCAGAAAAAAAGAAATTTTTGATAATTTTAAGTATAAACTTTTTTTTTATGCTGTCGATTTTGTTTGTATCAATGGCAAGGAAGCTACTGAAAATTTAAGATAAAAGGATTTATCATGGGATTTAGAATTAACACAAACGTTGCGGCGATGACCGCTCACATGTATGCGACACAAAACAACTTGGGATTGGACAAATCTCTTGCTAGTTTGAGTTCTGGTTTGAGAATCAACAAAGCAGCAGATGATGCCTCAGGTTTGGCGATTGCCAATCAATTGCAAGCACAAGCTAGTGGTTTGGGACAAGCGATTTCAAATGCTAATGATGGTATCAACTTGGTACAAACAGCCGATGGTGCATTGCAAGAATATGGCAATATTATTAACACCATCAGAACCAAAGCAATCCAAGCTGCAAGTGATGGTCAAAATACAGATTCAAGAGCAGCAATCCAAAGAGACGTTAACAAATTGCTAGAAGAAGCTCAAAATATTGCTACGACTACTTCTTTTAATGGTCAAAATCTTTTGGATGGGACTTTTACAAACAAAAGTTTTCAAATTGGTGCTTATGCGAATCAAACCGTTGGTATTAGTATTTCAAACGCTCAAACTAGCTCTATTGGTGCCTATGCTTCTGTTGATAGTACCGCTACCACAGCAGGTGTAGCATTGAGTGCTACTTTTGCTATCAATGGTGTTTTGACTGGTGCGAGTGTTGCAGATAATGCTTCTGGAGCCAATACTACGGCGCACTCAGCTAACTCTGCGTGGGCAAAAGCAGTTCAAATCAACTCTATTACTGATGCCACAGGGGTTAAAGCGACTGCTGAAACTACAGTAACGGGAACTGCCGCTGTGACTGCTGGCACTATAGCTGCTGGAGATCTTACTATTAATGGTGTTGATATTGGTGCCGTTACAGTTTCTAGCAATGATTCTGATGGGTCATTGACAAATGCTATCAATGCCGTGTCTAATCAAACGGGTGTTGTTGCGACTCTTGATGCGGGTAAATTAGTATTAACAGCCAATGATGGTAGTGATATTACATTAGGTGGTGCTAATAGTACGGATGCCGTAACCCATACAGGGGATAACTCTGCAACTATTACCAACACAGGTGTGGTTTCTTTGACATCGGCTAATGCCATTACGGTGACTGCTGCTGGTACAGATTTAGGGTTCACATCAGGAACTACTAGTGCTACAAACGCTATCAATACAGCAGATGTTAGTACGAGTGCAAAAGCACAAAAAACTATTCTTGGTATGAGTTATGCGTTAACTGATATTGATACGATTAGATCTCAATTGGGTTCTGTTCAAAATCAATTGCAATCAACTGTGAGCAATATCTCTGTTACCCAAGTGAATGTAACCGCAGCACAATCTGCAATTATGGATGTTGACTTCGCAGAAGAATCAGCAACTTTCTCAAAACATAACATTTTGGCACAATCAGGAAGTTATGCGATGAGTCAAGCCAACACCGTACAACAAAACGTTCTAAAATTACTTCAGTAATCTTAGATAAGTTTCTGTGAAAATGTTCTAAAACTTTTACAATAGTAAAAGTTGAAGACGCGACACAGTCGCTCACTTTATGCCATAGAGGGCTTTATCTCTCTCTATGGCATCTCTTCTTGAAAATCTTTCCCTATCCGTGATATAATGTGTGTATGATCCCATCATGATATGAGGAATGAGAATTGAAAATAATCTTTTTTTTAGTGGTATTGGCATATCTTGGCGCTGTGGCGTATCTGTATTTTTTCCAAAACAGACTGCTTTTTAATACCCGAGCCATAGATAAAAACCCTCCCTTTCACCTGCCCAATACAAAAGAGCTCTCTCTCAAAATAGATCATGATGTTATTTTGGATGGAATCTATCGATACGCCAACCAAAAGGATGCTCCTTTGATTATCTATTTTGGTGGTAATGCGGATGATGCGACACGGATTTTGCTTCATGTCCAACATTTGCGTGATTTTGATTGGCTTGCTTTTAATTATCGCGGGTATCTAAAAAGTAGTGGTAAGCCCAGTGAAAAAAATCTTTTTAGCGATGCTTTGAAGATTTATGATACATATGGCGCAGATAAAAAAGTGATTCTTATCGGTAGAAGTTTAGGTACAGGTGTTGCAACCTATCTTGCTAGCCAAAGAAAGGTGAGTGGATTGGTACTCATCACCCCGTATGATTCTATTGCGTCCATTGCCAAAGAGAACTATCCTATCTTTCCTATTGGATTGCTGTTAAAAAACAAGTTTGAATCGACAAAATATATGGCGCATGTGAAAAATCCCGTGGCCCTCATCGAAGTCGCGGGGGATACGATGATTACGCACCAACATTTTGTCAAACTCAAAGAAAGCGTCCCCAATCTCTCTTCTAACATCACGCTTGAGGGGAGTACGCATGCAGATGTTTTGGAAAACAAAGATTTTGAAAAGACGCTCAAAGAAGTGATTCATAAGATGCACTAAGCATCTTATTTTAGGATTCTAGGGAGCGTGATGCCCTCTTGTCCTTGGTATTTGCCTTTTTTGTCTTTATAGGTGGTTTGACACTGTTCATCCCCTTCTAAAAACAAGACCTGCGCGATGCCTTCATTGGCATAGATTTTAGCAGGAAGTGGCGTAGTGTTGGAAATCTCTATCGTGATGTGGCCTTCAAATTCTGGCTCAAAAGGTGTCACATTGACGATAATACCACATCTGGCATAAGTGCTTTTGCCCAGACAAATGGCCAAGACATTTTTGGGAATTTTGAAGTATTCCACCGTGCGTGCTAGAGCAAAAGAGTTTGGAGGTACGATGCATACATCGCCCTTAAAATCAACGATATTTTTTTCATTAAAATCTTTTGGATCTACCACAGTGGAGCTGACATTGGTGAAGATTTTAAACTCATCTCCTACCCGAATATCGTATCCATAACTGCTGACACCATAGCTTACTACGTCGGTTCCGACTTGATTTTCGCAAAACGGACTTATCATGTTTTCTTTTATTGATTTCTCTCTTATCCAGTGATCAGACTTCAATCCCATATACTATTCCTTAAGTGCTTATAATTAAATATATGTTATTATAGCAAAATTTATACGAGTGCATTGGCACATGATTACTAAACTCAGGAGAAATTGATGAATAAAACAGAAATTAGAGAATTAATGCGTTTTTTTGACAAAAGCAATATCACAAAAGTAAAAATTAAAGATGGTGAATTTTCAATCGAACTCCAAAAAGGATTTGATAGTGACCTTTTACCCAAAAGTACCGTAGTCGCACAGCCCGCTGCGGTAACTCCAAGTGTCGAAAGTGCACCAGTTGAGAGTGCACCAGCGGCCGCGCCTAGCAAAGCGGCTGCAGAAAGTGGCGACTCTATCAAGTCACCGATGGTTGGTACTTTTTACGTCGCACCAAGTCCCGGAAGTGAACCTTTTGCCAAAGTAGGATCGATTATCCAAAAAGGAGAACCGGTTGCAGTGATTGAGGCGATGAAGATCATGAATGAGCTAGAAGCAGAATTCACCTGTAAGATTTTGGAGGTTCTAGTAGAAGATGGTACGCCTGTAGAGTATGGCATGCCATTATTTATAGTGGAGAAAGTTTAATGGCCAAAATAGAAAAAATTCTAGTAGCCAATCGGGGTGAGATTGCCCTGCGTGCTATTAGGACGATCAAGGAGATGGGGAAGAAAGCCATAGCGGTTTATTCAACAGCAGATAAAGATGCACTCTATTTACAATATGCAGATGCGAGCATTTGTATCGGAGGGCCAAAATCCGCCGACAGTTATCTCAATGTTCCTGCCATCATCAGTGCGGCAGAGATTAGTGGCTGTGATGCGATTTTTCCAGGATATGGATTTTTGAGTGAAAATCAAGATTTTGTGGAAATTTGTGGACTTCATGGCATCAAATTTATCGGACCATCGGTGGATTCTATGGTGTTGATGAGCGACAAATCAAAAGCAAAAGAAGTCATGAAAAAAGCCGGAGTACCAGTCATAGAAGGAAGTGATGGCGCACTTAGTAGTATTGCTGAGGCGCGAGAATTAGCCAAAAAGATTGGCTATCCCGTGATTGTCAAAGCCAGTGCCGGTGGCGGGGGTCGTGGTATGCGTGTTGTTGAAAAAGAGCAAGACCTTGAAGTCTCTTACCTTTCTGCTGAGAGCGAAGCGTTGAGTGCGTTTGGCGATGGCACATTATATATGGAAAAATTCATCAAAAATCCACGACATATTGAAGTGCAAGTGATGGGCGATTCTCATGGCAATGCGATTCACATCGGTGAGCGTGATTGTTCACTACAACGTCGTCATCAAAAGCTGATAGAAGAATCTCCTGCGGTGATACTCGATGCGACAACAAGGGCAAATCTTCATGAGGTTGCCATCAAAGCGGTTAAATTTATCGGCTATGAAAATGCCGGAACCTTTGAGTTCCTCCTAGACAGTGATAAAAACTTTTATTTTATGGAGATGAATACGCGTCTTCAGGTCGAACATTGTGTGAGTGAGATGGTCAGTGGTGTTGATATCATCGAGTGGATGATACGCGTGGCTGAGGGAGAAACGCTTCCTGAGCAAAAAGAGATTACGCTCAAAGGACACTCTATTGAGTGTCGTATCACAGCAGAAGATCCGGTAAAATTTATACCAAGTCCGGGCAAAGTCACCAAATATATCGCTCCGGGTGGACGCAATGTTCGCATTGATTCTCATCTCTATCAAAACTATGTGATTCCTTCTCATTATGATTCGATGATTGGCAAATTGATTGTGTGGGGTGAAGACCGAGAGCGTGCTATCGCTAAGATGCACGAAGCATTAGCAGAACTTCAAATCGAAGGGGTTGCGACCGTACGAGATTTTCATATCAAGATGATGGAAAATCCAGATTTTGTGAGTAATCAATTCGATACTAATTATTTATCTAAATATTAATAAAGCTTGCCTCTAAGAAGAGGCAAGTGCTCAAGTGGAGCATTTTTTGCTGAAGATGCAAAGGGGACAAAAATTTGTCAACCCTGCAATAAGAGGCACGATGCCAAGATAGAACCACGCATTGTTGAGGTACACTCCTACCCCAATGAGAACAATACCCAATATGATTCTAAATACACGGCAAAATCTTCTAATTTTATCAAATGTATTCATCGATATTTTCCTTTCTTTTTTTTTAAGAATTTGGTCTTCTGAGTACTTTTATCGTAGCCACAGATTTCAACTTATCAAAATAGTCATTGATGGTTGCTTTATCTTGCTGTGATGAGAGTACCGAATAGATATAATTTTTGGCTTCATCAAAAGGGACCGGTTTGACACCATGTTTCGCTTTTACATAAAACATCGTATAGGTGTTGCCGGTTTGAAACACTTGTGTGAAAGCATTCGTCTTTGTTGCATTGAGAAGGCCTTCTAATTTTGAGTCCATTGTGCCTGATTTAAAGGTGAGATCTTTGGCGGTGACATCTTGTAAATTTTGCATCGGATTTTTTTGGATGGCCTCAAGAGAAGCGTTATGGGCACTAGTATAAGCAACAACATCAAAGCTGTCGGTCGTCACAAATTGTGATTTATTTTTGGCATAATAGTCTTGGAGGTCTTTCATACTAATCTTTATGGCTTTGGTATGAATGATTCTTTTATAGAGTTTCTCTTGTTCTAGTTTTTTGCGAAGGTCGTTTTTGTAGTCGGCTTCATCGATGTTTTTAGAACGTAGCATTTCATAAAATTGAAATTCAGAGACACCGTTTTTAGTCGCAAGATTTTTGACATATGCATTAATCTCAAAATCAGAGACGGTAATGCCAAGCTTTTTGATTTGTGCTTCTTCGAGTTTTTTTCGGATGAGAAGATCTAGTGAGTCCCTCGTTGAGACTTTAAACTGATGGGCATATTTATAGACTTCATATAGCGTGATGGGTTGATTATTGACGATAACAGAGATGGCATCGACTAAACCGGCAAATGAAACTGATGATATGAGCGCAACTGAGATGAAGATTTTAGATAAATATTGCATAGATATTTTCACTAATTGTCCTTTGTTAAGTAATGTTAAGTAAAAAGCTTATATAATTTTTTACATGATAACTTATAATGATAACATTATTTTGAGTAAATTAAATTTAAAAATAGTTTAATTAATCCTTTAAAAGATAAGCAATCATTATCCGTTACGTTTTGTACATTATTTTTACATGTTAAGGTTTATATATGACAATCACTCGCTTTGCACCAAGCCCAACAGGGTATCTTCATATTGGTGGACTTAGAACTGCTCTTTACTGCTATCTCGTCTCAAAAAATAAAAACGGAAAATTTTTACTTCGTATCGAGGATACGGATCTTGCCAGAAACTCAAAAGAGGCCGCCGCGGCTATTGAAGAGGCTTTTGAATGGACGGGTCTCTCTTATGATGGGGAGGTAGTGTACCAATCCAATCGATTTGACCTTTACAAATCCTACGTTCAAAAACTTCTTGATGAGGGCAAAGCGTATCGATGCTATATGAGCAAAGAAGAGCTTGACGCCATGCGTGCTGAACAAACCGCAGCAAAACAACGACCGCATTATGATGGAAGATATCGTGATTTTACCGGAGAACCGCCTGCTGGAGTCGAACCGGTTATCCGCATCAAAGCACCGCGTGAGGGTGAAATCTCTTTTGTTGATGGGGTTAAAGGTGAAGTGCATTTTAATGTGAGCGATATGTTGGATGATTTTATCATCGCGCGTAGTGATGGTACGCCGACTTATAATTTTGTGGTGACGATTGATGATGCTCTGATGGAAATCACCGATGTGATTCGTGGTGATGATCATCTCTCAAATACGCCCAAACAAATCGTGATTTATAATGCCCTTGGTTTTAAAATCCCAAAATTCTATCATGTTCCGATGATTTTAAATCATCAAGGCAAAAAACTCTCCAAACGAGATGGTGCGCTGGATGTTATGGAATACAAAAGAGCGGGGTACTTGCCAGAAGCACTGCTGAACTTCCTCGTACGACTAGGATGGAGTCATGGTGATCAAGAAATCTTTAGTCTTGAAGAGATGATTCAGTTTTTTGACCCCAATCATATCAATAAATCAGCCTCTGCCTTTAATGAAGAAAAACTCGTCTGGATTAATGCTCAATATATCAAACAACTCGATGCTGATCGACTGATAAAAGAATTGGAATATTTTAATCTCTCCCTCGCCGATCATCCCAAAGCGCATGAGTTGATTGATTTGCTTAGAGATCGGGCAAAAACATTAGTAGAGTTGGCAGATATGGCCAGAGCCATCATCAACGCACCAACGGATTATGATGCAAAAGCGTACAAAAAGTTTATAAAAGGTGATGCCTTGGAAAATTTGAAGGCATTCAAACAAACGTTAGAAGCCCATGAGTCCTGCTCAAGTGCTGAAGCGTTTGAAGTTTTGGCAAAACAATTTTTAGAAGAGAAAGGGTTGAAATTAAAAGATCTCGCCCAACCTCTAAGAATTGCTATGGTGGGGGGAGCGGTGAGTCCTTCGGTGTTTGGAGTTTTAAGCATCATAGGACATCAAAATGTGATAGCTCGGATCGAGCGATTATTAAATCATAAAGGAAAAAACGATGAGTAAAGACAATAAAGTAACCAAAGAGGAATCTTTAGCATATCATATTGGAGGGAAAATCGGTATTGATCTCAAGACTCCTTGTACGACAGCGCGTGAATTGTCTATGGCTTATACGCCAGGGGTTGCTTTCCCATGTTTAGAAATCGCAGAAGATGAAGAATTGGCATACAAATATACTAATAAATCAAATTTAGTAGGGGTTATTAGTGATTGTACGGCAGTTTTGGGTTTGGGAGATCTTGGTGCCATGGGCGGTAAGCCCGTCATGGAAGGCAAATCAGTACTGTTTAAAAAATTCGCTGATGTGGATGCCTTTGACATCGAATTAGACGAAAAAGAGACCCAAAAAATCATCGATATTTGTATCGCACTCGCTCCGACATTTGGCGGTATCAACTTAGAAGATATTAAAGCTCCAAAATGTTTTGAAATTGAAGAAAAAGTCCAAGCTGCGGTCAATATCCCTGTGATGCATGATGACCAACACGGTACGGCGATGATTACGAGTGCCGGGATTATCAATGCGCTTGAAATCAGTGGCAAAAAAATCGAAGAGATGAAAATCGTCGTCTCAGGTGCTGGTGCTGCAGGAATCGCATGTGCTAAGATGTACCGACTTTTGGGTGCCAAACATATTGTCATGCTTGATTCAAGAGGCGTAATTCACAGTGGACGTGCGGATTTGAATAAATACAAAGAAGAGTTTGCGCTTGAAACTCCTGATCGTACCATCGCCGATGCTATGAAGGGTGCTGATATGTTCTTAGGACTCTCCGCTCCTGGAATCTTATCCAAGGAAATGGTCGCATCCATGAATCCGCATCCGATTATCTTTGCTTTGGCCAATCCGGTTCCTGAGATTACTCCTGAAGTCGTCAAAGAAGTGCGAGACGATGTCATGATGGGTACGGGACGAAGTGATTATCCTAATCAAGTCAATAATGTTCTAGGCTTTCCATTTATCTTCCGAGGAGCGCTTGATGTGCGCGCTACTAAAGTGACTGAAGGTATGAAAATGGCGGCGGCAAAAGCATTGGCTGCATTAGCAAAAGAGGAAGTCCCTCAATACGTCAAAGATGCTTATAATGGTAAAGACTTAGAATTTGGTTTGGAATACATCATTCCGACGCCATTTGATAAACGAGTACTCGTCTGGGTGAGTACTGCTGTGGCGCAAGCTGCTATCGAAGATGGTGTGGCTCGAGTCAAAGATTTTGATATTGATGCCTATAGAGCATCGCTTCAAGCCAAAATAGACGCAAAATAATTTTATCATGAGCAAACAGTATCTTGTTTGCTCATGATGCTTCATGATACTGCTGTAAATGTTGATGAAGTGCTAGGGATAGATTCACTTTATAAACTCACTTTAACGACAATTTTAGTAAACTACGCCCAATGAATCTTGGGCAAAAGATATCTTTAAAAATAGGATTAATATGCAAAACGTAACCGTAATCAAACACCCATTAATAGAGCACAAGCTCTCAATTTTAAGAGATGAAAAGACGGACCCTTTTCATTTTAGGCTTTTAGTTGATGAGATTTCTTATCTCATGCTTTTTGAGGCGACACGGGATTTACCCCTTCGTGATGTGAGTGTCAAAACACCCGTCGCAGTGGCACAAACCAAAAAATTAGACACCAAATTGATGATCTGTCCGATTTTGAGGGCGGCTTTGGGGATGTTGGATAGTGTCTTTAAACTAATTCCTGATGCAAGTGTAGGATTTTTGGGATTTCAACGCAATGAAAAAACACTAGAAGCAGAGTTCTTTTATGCTAAATTGCCAGTTGATCACAAAGAACGCACCGCTATCATCATCGATCCAATGTTTGCAACCGGAGGCACCGCGATTGATGCTGTGAATTTCCTAAAAGACAAAGGGGTAGAAGATATTCGATTCCTTGCACTCGTCTCTGCGCCAGAAGGATTGAAAAAATTCTCAAGTATTCACCCTGATGTGAAAGTTTATACCGCATGTATTGATGATGGATTGAATGAAAAAGGATACATCGTCCCAGGTCTGGGAGATGCAGGAGATCGTGTTTTTAATACCATAAACTAAAAAAAGGGGGGAATGATTTCCCCCTTATCTTTTAAACCGCACCCTGATCGATCATCGAATCGGCTACTTTTCTAAAGCCAGCGATATTCGCACCCATCATCAAGTTTCCTTCATCTCCGAATTCTTTAGACGTTTCATAAGAGAGATTAAAGATATTTTTCATGATAGAGTTCAATTTACTATCAACTTCAGCGAAAGACCACGTTGCCATGCTGGCATTTTGACTCATTTCAAGTTGACTGGTCGCAACACCACCGGCATTGGCCGCTTTAGCAGGACCGTACATGATTTTGTTTTCCATCATGTAGTGGATGGCCTCAGGTGTTGATGGCATGTTCGCACCTTCTGTGACTAAGATACAGCCATTTTTGTGTAAGTTTTTAATATCTGCAAAGTTGAGCTCATTTTGTGTTGCACTTGGGAATGCAATATCACATGGTACGCCCCAAACAGCATTGGTTCCTTCTGGATATTTACCGACTGGAATATAGACCGCATCTTTGTGGATTTGTGCATATTCATCTAATCCTTTACGCTCTACCTCTTTGATTAATTTCAATGTGTGTAAATCAATCCCTTTCTCATGATAAATCATCCCACGAGAATCACTACACGTCACCGGTTTAGCACCTAAGTCATAAAGTTTTTGAATTGTATAAATCGCCACATTACCAGAACCCGATACAGTTGCGACTTTGCCTTCTAGGGTATCACCGCGTTTTGCTAGGATGTTTTCTGCAAAATAGACAGAACCAAAACCGGTTGCTTCTGTTCGCGCCAGAGAACCTCCCCAGTTGAGTCCTTTTCCGGTGAGGATTCCCTCAAAATTTCCGGTGATTCTTTTATATTCACCAAACATATATCCAATTTCTCGACCTCCAACACCGATATCACCAGCAGGGACATCTTTGGTCTCGCCGATATGTTTTGACAATTCGGTCATGAAAGATTGACAAAATCTCATGATTTCACCTTCACTCTTACCTTTAGGGTCAAAGTTACTACCCCCTTTACCCCCACCGATAGGAAGTCCGGTTAGTGAATTTTTGAAGATTTGTTCGAAGCCTAGAAATTTGATAATACCAAGATTAACACTAGGATGAAAACGAAGACCGCCTTTGTATGGTCCGATTGCTGAGTTAAATTGAACACGATACCCGATGTTGGTTTGTATTTTACCTGCATCATCCATCCATACAACACGAAATAAGATCTGTCTCTCAGGGATAACGATTCTCTCTAAAATATTGTACTTGTCATATTTTGGTTCGGCTTGTAAGAGTGGCTCTAGGGTACTTAAGACTTCTTCAACCGCTTGGTAAAATTCAGCCTGACCTGGAGTGCTCTCCATCGTACTTTTCATGACTTTATGTATATATTTTTGAACTGACACTTATTTTTCCTTTCTTGTTTCGCACCCACCTGGTGCTTTATTTTTTAAAGCCTAGATTGCTACTTTTTTTTAGAAAAAGTTTCAATCCTCTCTCCTCTTTTTTGTTGATTTTATAACTGATTAGTTTTAGATATTCTTTTATTTCATGGGCACTGATTCCTCTTTTTTTTGAATAATCATTGAGTATGTATTGTGGAATTTTAATCTTTTGCTTGATAAAATTCTTTGAAAGCTTTTTGTAAATCCCATAGTGGCTATTGACACAAAGTACGGCAAATACAAAAGGCAGGTGATACTTCTTATTCCATTCCAATGCAAGATCCACATAAATATCTGGATTTTGGATGTATTTCCTAAGCGCATCATCTCCAATACTCACTTCTCCTTTTAATCCCAACACTTTGCATAAGGCATTTGATGTTGCTGATGCAGGATCATCTTTAGGACTTCCTTCTTCCACAAGAACACTCTTGACTCTTTTTTTAGCTACGATACCAACAGGCAATGTTTTGGCATTTTTTTTATTACTTTTTACGCTTGAAATAAATGCGGCATTCACTTGTCTTTTTTGAAATTTTGAGTTGATATAAGATGGAACCCCTTGCTTGAAGAACACGGTCTTTTTAAAGGAGTTTCCCATAGAAGATTTCTTGAGAAATATATGGAAAGGAAGAAGATTGATATAATCTATTTTGCCAAAAATCATAACACATCTCCATATTTTTGGAAAAATTATAACAACATCAAACTTAATGGAAACTCTAAGAAATTTTCTAGTTTGAGATTTATCTTTTCTTTAACTTTGGAGCTCATTTTTTTCGATATAATGTTACAAAATCTTACAAGCCAGCTTGAATTATCATGCTTGATATACACTATATAGGAGATCAAAAAATGGCAAAAATAGAATTTCTCGGCCCTATCAGTAAAGATAGTTTTGAGGCAGAGATACAAAATCTCAATGAACTCAAAGCAATGTTCAAAGATGACGAAACATTGCAAGAGTGGCTGAGTATTTGTGCGGTTGCGATTAATGACCAATTGGTCAGCTCGCTTGATGTGGCCGTAGGGCCTAACGATAAAATATCACTGCTTCCTCCAGTTTGCGGCGGGTAACACTCATGTTAGAACTCTATGATGGCTCCTTGCAAGTCGAAAAAATTTTAGCAAATTGGTATCAGGAAGTCAAAGATAAAAATTATGGTGCGTTTATCCCTTTTGTGGGGATTGTACGCGATGAAGACGGTATTGATGGTTTGAGTTTTGATATTTATGAGCCTATTTTGACACAATGGTTTGAATCGTGGCAAAAAAGAGTAGCCCCTGATAATGCAATCTTATTTATGGCACATTCACGGGGTGATGTTTTAAATCATACCAGCTCTTATATCTCCGCAGTTGTCTCCCCACAACGCAAAGCGGCACTTCGAATTATCAATGATTTTGTTGAGGATTTCAAAGCCAATGCCCCGATTTGGAAATATGATTTAGTAGGGGGAAAAAGAATTTATGCAAAAAGTAGAAGCCTTCCGCTCAATGGCGCGGGATTGCTTGCAGATACAAAGGAAAATGATGCTTGAAAAATATGATAAAACGCTTGAAGCTTTAGAACAATCTATTGACTTTATGTTAGGAGAAGAAAAACTCTTTTTGAGCGAAGCGTTGGGACGAATTTTGGCAGAAGATATTGTTGCGACATTTGATAATCCAGAGTTTGAAACCGCTTCTATGGATGGTTATGCGCTCAGAGCGGAGGATCAATCGCTCGGCACCTTGACCATCATCGATAATCTCCCCGCTGGAAGTTACAAGGGAAATCTTGTGACAAAGGGGACGTGTGTGAAAACATTCACGGGCTCTTTGATGAGTCAAGGGAGCGATACCTTGCTTCCTATCGAAAATGTTGAAGTGATTGATAATACTATCAAAATCATCACACCGGTTAAAGCGGGTTTTTCAGTACGACCGGTGGGAGAAAACTATAAAAAAGGCGAAGTATTAATCAAAAGAGGGACAAAAATTGGCTATGCGGAGATTGGTGTCATGGCAGAACTGGGATGGGTGCAAGTCTCCGTGTTTATTAAACCTCGTGTTGCGATTTTGGCGACAGGTAGTGAAATCCTAGATTTTGGTGAAGAAAAAGAAAATATCTCGCAAATTAGAAGTTCTAATCACGTGACGATAGAGGCTATCATGAGAGCGCAAGGGGCCTCGACTTCTCGATTGGAAATCGTTAAAGATGATAAAGAAAAGATTCAAAAAGTGATGCGAGATGCCCTCACGCACTCAGATGTTTTGATTACAACCGGAGGGGTGAGTGTTGGGGATTTTGACTTTGTCAAAGAGGTTTTAGGGGAGATGCAGATTGATTTCATCGTCAATAGTGCTTTTATCAAACCCGGGCGCCATATAAAAATCGTCAAAATTGGTAAGAAATATATCTTTTCATTGCCAGGATTTCCTTACAGTTCGTCTGTTGTTGCTTTTTTATATATCGTGCCATTTTTGCGCAAAATCACTGCGAGAGCGTTTTATGCTCCTAAGATGATGGCATATCTCCAAGAAGATTATGCAAAACGCTCCAAATACAAAGAGTTTACCGCTTGTAATATCGCATTTGAAGAAGGACGTGCTGTGGTAGATTTGAAGGGTAAAAAGATTGGCAGTAGCGCGATTTTGAACAATATGCTCAACCATGCGGCCTTATTATGTATTGATGAAGAGACCAAAGAGCTCAAAAAGGGTAGTTTGGTCGAAGTTGTTTTATTGGATCAAAACTTTTAAGACAAAAAATCTCTCATTTAATCACCGATTCAATCTCCTCATGCATTGAATCGGCTCCATTTTGCTCCATCATGATAGTTTTAACATAAAAATAACATTATTGACTCATTTTTATGAGCGGACAAACAAAAAATTATGAATAAAAAGTCTTTTTTTGAAGCGTTAGATTTTGAATTTTCAAAATAAATTTAACCTTTCAAATTTTACACCTCACCATACTGCGGATTATGATGCTAAAAAAATCAAATCCAAAAAATGAAAATTTTCATTTGATACCATGCTCACGAACGAATGTTATTTTTTAAATCATAGCTATATAATATTTTTTTATATAAAATTTTTTAGTTAGCCATGTTAACTAAAAGTAGCACTTATCTTTCTTATAAAAAATAAGTATAAAAAAAGCATCTTTTTGCCATTTTTGTAAAATAATATTTACCTAATTTTAACAAAATGGCAAAATTTTCAGCTCTGTTTAAACTTTTTGGGATTATCATTTTATCAGTGAATGGTTTTTCACTGATGAGTTTTGAGGTGAGGAGATGTATCAGGAACTACAATATTGTACCCCTGTTTTCCCCTCTTTTGTTGAGATAATCACGTCGTTTTTGCGATGAATTTAATAGTACAATGCAAAATTGTACAATTTTAAGGAGTCACTATGAAAAAGATTTTTTCATTTTTCGTTTTTGTTGCAATGGTAGTCATCCCTTCCTTTGCTATGAGTCTTCCGGCATCTCATGTCGTTTCTGCATCTTGGTTAAATGCTAATGCCAAAGATGTTGTTATTGTGGATTTGAGTCCTGCTAAAGTTTTTGTTAAGGGGCACATCCCCGGATCTGTCAATATGCCACTTCACAGAGATTTTTTTAAAGGGAAAATGGGGAGTGTCAAACATCTTATAGATACCCCACGAGAGATAGAAACCGTATTGAGCCATGCGGGTATTTCCAACAATAGTACTGTTGTTTTTGTCTCTCATGTAAAAAAAGCTACGGATTATGCGACCATGACACGCAGCCTCTGGACGGCTTGGGTTTATGGGTTGAAAACCACAGCGATTTTAGATGGTGGTATTGAAGCATGGGTCGCTCATGGCGGTAAACTCACCACTGCAAAAACCGTTGTCAAACCAGGACATTTCACAGCCAATCGTTATCTTCGAGCAGATATTGCCGGTATCGTCGATGTTGAAAGTGCTTTGGTCAATAAAAATGTCCAATTGGCAGATGCCCGAGAACCGGCTCATTTTCTAGGAAAAGATAAAGACAAAAGATTGTTGCGACACGGACATATTCCTGGCGCCAAGAGGGTGTCTCTGTACTTTTTTCAAAAAAAAGAGGGAAAATTGTTTAAGATGGTTAGCGCAGACCACGTAAAATCTGTCCTCAAAAAAACCGGCATAGCTTTAAATAAACCGATTATTGCCTATTGTAATACCGGTCACTTTGCATCTGCGGATTGGTTTGTGATGAAGTTCATCGCAGGAGCAAAACAGGTGCGCAACTTTGATGCGTCAATGTTTGGTTATTCTAGAACCAATCTTCCTTTGGTGAAGTAATTTTAGTATAGGAGTATGTATGAAAACGAGTGCCACTATGTTGCAAGATATCTCTTTAGAAGATTCTATAGCGGCACTATTTTTGTGCGCTGAAATTTTTGATTATCCTACCCCTCAAGCATGCGAAGATTTCAATACGATGTTCGCTCCCCTGTTTGGTTGTAAATTTGCGGAGCAAGATGACGTTGAAGCGGAGTATATTCGGATTTTTGCTATCAATTCGGTAACGTTGAAATGTGTTCCTTATGCTTCATGGTGGCTTGATGGCAAAATGTCAGGCGCGACACTCTCTAAAATTAATCAGTTTTATACACAGTGTGGTTATGAATTTGATTCGAAAAATATGAAAAGACCGGCAGATCATATTTCGTTCATGATACGATTTGTCGCAATTTTGTTAGAAGATGGAAAACAAGAAGAATTAAAAGAATTTATCGGTTTCTTGAGTTGGTTTGAAACATTTGTAAATTCTTTAAATGGAGCAACAAAGATGAGGATTTTCCCATTAGCTGGGGAAATCACTCTCAATATTATGCACGCTCTTAAGGAGAAAATATGAGCAATAATATAAGATTTGCACAAAAAAGACACGATAATGTGTGGTTGGTTTTATCACTCCTTGTTGCCGCAGTCGGTGTCTATGGCATGGTGCAAGTATTTTTATACGGACAAGAAGCATCGTATGGTGTGAGCAGAGAAGTCCCCTGGGGTATTTTGATTATCGGATACTCTTTTTTTGTTGGGATTACATTAGGAACCGCGGTAGTGGGCGCATTAGCGCACGTATTTAAGATTGAAGCATTCAATATCATGAGCAAAAAAGTAGCCCTAGTGTCACTCTCCTCTTTAATCGCGGCGTTTTTTATTATATTTTGGGATTTAGGCGGGCCATTTAAATTGCAAGTATTGCGATTGGTGGTCTATTTTACAGAATTCAAGATATCATCGCCGATTTGGTGGTTGGTCGTGCTGTATGCTTCTGAATTGCCATTTTTAGCGTTAGAAGTCTACTTTTTACTCAGCAAAAAAGCAAACTCAGCATTTTTTGCTTCACTCATCGGCTCTTTTTTAGGCTTGATTGCCTACGGTACTATGGCTTTGGTTTTTGATTCCAATGGCTCTAGACCGCTTTGGCATACGAGTTCTTTTGCTTTATTTTTTATCATCTCAGCAATCGCGGGCGGTTTTGCTGTCGTGTTGCTGATGATATTTCTAAGCAGGAGCACACAAAAATATCAAAATGGTATTAACGCCCTGAGTAAAGCACTCTTTTTCTTTTTATCGTTAATGTTGATTATTGACTTTTGGAATATCGTCATCAATTCGTATACCTCAGATACGGAATTGGGGGCGACAATGAAACTCTTTGTAAATGGCGGTGTTTTATCGCATAATTTTTACTATTATGAAGTCCTCATCGGTATGGTAATACCAATTATTCTTTTGGTACTCGGACGATTTAAAAGTGGATTTTTAGGCGCACTTGCTGGATTATTTGTCCTATTTGGTCTCTTTTTTGCCCGATATGATGCGGTCATCGGGGGACAACTGCTAGCACGACCTAGTAATGATGTTGGTTTGATACAATATTCCTATTCTGTGACCGCAACGGAATTGTCTCTTTTCATTTGTAGTATCGGAATCGTCGGCGTGGTCTATTTCTTGGGGGCAAAGTTTTTTAATTTAGAAGAGGAGGCACGCCATGAGTAGACACAACCTGACACGAAGAGGATTCTTAAAATTAGCCGGAGCCACCGGAGTGGCTGCTTCTGCTGGAATCACTGGGATACCTTCTCCGCTAAAAGCTGCCCAAAGTAATGATGCGAAGAGTGAAATGTTTTTACATTATGACAGAGGCGTGCAAAGCCCGAGCTTTTGTGAGATGTGTTTTTGGAATTGTGGACTCAATGTCTACACGCGAAATGGCAGAATTCACAAATTAGAGGGAAATCCTCTCAACCCCAACAGCAATGGCCACCTTTGTGCGAAAGGAAATTCTGGAATTGATTCCACTTATGATGCCGATCGCATCCAGCATCCGCTGATACGCGTGGGTAAAAGAGGAGAAGGCAAGTTTAAAAAAGTCAGCTGGGAAGAGGCGAGTCAATACGTTTTTGATAAACTAAGTCCACTGATGAAAAAATATGGACCTGAGACTTTGGCTACTTTTATGCATGGAACGGGTGAGCCTTATGTCCATGCCCTCACCAAAGCTCTGGGCAGTCCCAATATCGTGGTACCTGCGTATTCACAATGTTTGGGCAGTCGGGAGATGGCATGGATTTTAACATTTGGTACCGGAGTGAGTGGTCATGAGACCTATGATATGGCCAACACGAGACATATGATACTGTTTGGTAGAAACATGGCCGGAGCCCTTCAAGTGCGAGAAGCAGAAGATTTTGCAGAAGGATTAGCCCGGGGTGCGAAGCTTACCTATGTGGATCCAAGACTCTCTGAATCGTGTGTCAATGCGACTGATTGGTTGCAAATTAATCCGGGTACGGATTTGGCCTTGGCTCTAGGTTTTATTCATGTGATTATTAGAGACAATCTTGTCAATATGGATTTTGTCTCAAAATATTGCTATGGGTTTGACCAACTCTCAGCTCATGTGGCACAATATACTCCCGATTGGGCGAGTAATAAGTGTGGTATTGATGCTAAGACGATTGAGCGTATTGCTTGGGACTTTGCAAAATATGCACCCCACGTTGTTGCAGTTCCTCCAAGGAGAATGACCCGCTATGGCAATGATACCCAAACCGTGAGAGCCATCGCCATACTCAATGCCCTGATGGGGAATTGGGGTGTTCCAGGAGGACTTTGGGTGCGCTCTGGTGTACCGATTGATTTGCCCGAATATGAAGAACCAAAACAACCTACAACACGACGTGCCGATGGCGCAGGAAAAGGTGAAAAATATCCATTGGCACCACAAAATCTTGGTCGTACCAATGGGATGATTGAGGCGACTTTAACCCAAAAACCCTATCCCATCAAAGCATGGATGCTCTATGGCACCAATCCATTGTTTCACTCTAGTGCGGGTACCAATGATATTTATAAGGCCATTGAAAATTTAGATTTATTGATTGCTATTGATACACAATTTAGCGATACGGTGATGTATGCAGATGTCGTCTTTCCAGAATCTACTTACTTAGAACGGGATGATGCGCCTTTTGTACAAAAAGACAAAATACCATTTATCGCGCTGAGAGAAGCGGCTATCAAGCCCATTTATGATACCAAAGGGTGCTTTGATATTTGCAAGGGAATTGCTGAAAAATTCAAGATAGCCCATTGGTTTGAACACTCACCGACACAACAGATAGCAGACTTGTACAAGGCATTAAGTCCCGAACAAGCCAAAAAATTAAAAGATGATGGAGTCTTGCGATTTGAAGCGGTGGATCCTTATCCTCTGGCTAGTGGTGCGACACCAACCTTTCGCACTGCTACGGGAAAAGTACAACTTTATGTACCAAATCTGACAGATTTCTACCAAGAACATGGCGATGATTTTGCACCGATGCCTATCTATAAAGATCCTATTATGGCAGATTCAAAAGATACCTTTCGCTTGCTTTTTGGGAAAAGTCCAAGGCACACACATGCAAGAACACAAAACAATTGGTTGCTTTTAGAGTTGCAAGATGATAATCCGATTTGGATTCATCCAAAAGATGCAAAACGTTTGGGTTTTTCTGATGGACAGATGGTCTATATGGTCAACCCGAAAACCGGTGTCAAAGCAGAACATGCTGAGAAAATCAAAGTGACCAAACGCATCAAAGAAGGTGCTGTATTTATTCATCACGGTTTTGGTCATACTACAAAAGCGTGGAGCAGAGGATATGAAAAAGGCATCGGAGATAATTTCTTCGTGAGTGATGATATTGACCCTATCAGTGGAGCCGCTGCATTTAACAACGGTTTTGTAACATTAGTAAAGGCATAGTGATGAGTATAATCA
The DNA here is from genome assembly GCF_036556685.1 of Sulfurospirillum sp. 1612. NCBI lineage: Bacteria > Pseudomonadati > Campylobacterota > Epsilonproteobacteria > Campylobacterales > Sulfurospirillaceae > Sulfurospirillum > Sulfurospirillum sp. 1612. Next base: position 2,297,335 of record NZ_CP140614.1, on the reverse strand, counting down.
ATAAAAAAGGAAACAAAAACCAAAATCTTGCCATGGTTATCGTGGGAGATCGTTGTATCGGATGTGATGCGTGCTATGCAGCTTGTAAAACCGATTGGGATGTTCTTCCGGTAAAAGAAGCCTATCGTACCAAAGTCTGGGATATTGAAGGGGAAGATAATTTTGGAAATCCTACCATTCGATTTTTGCCGGTTTTATGTAATCATTGCGATAATCCACCTTGTGTGGATGTTTGTCCGACGGGAGCGAGCTTTAAGCGAGATGAAGATGGCATCGTTTTGGTAAATTCAGATATGTGTATTGGATGTAAAGCTTGTATGGTGGCCTGTCCGTATGATGCACGGTACTATGATGAGACAAAGGCATCGGTGGACAAATGTACCTTCTGTCTGCCACGACTCAACAATGGCTTAGAGCCAGCTTGTGTGGTGACGTGTGTCGGAGAATCGAGAAATTTTGGTGATTTGAATGATCCTGATAGTAATGTTGCCAAGATGATGAAAAATGCCACTTCGATTACCAGACTCAAAGAAGACAAAGGAACACTTCCAAATGTCTATTACATCACGATTAATTATTAAGGGGGCGTGAATTATGAAGAAAAAAACTGTATGGGCAATCATTTTATTATTAGCAGTAGGAATTTTGAGTATTAATTTGCCGGCTCAAAATCGGTATTATTATAAGATGGACAATATTCAAGCAGAACACTATATCAGTGCCGCTAGGGCTGAGGTGCAAAACAATAATTTAAACCTTGCGTTGACATACGCTCAAAAAGCGGTACAAGCTAACAGCTGGAGTAAAAAAGCTTGGGATAATTATAATGATATCGTCAAAAAGATGGTAGAAGCAGGCGGTGTGAAAGATTTCACCGCTCCGGTAGCCGATACGATGGCACCACCGGCTGAAGTACAAGCGCAAGCGCCTGCTCCAAGCGATGATGATGGAAGTCAGTTTGAGGGGTGCTAGAAGTGATTTAGAACAGTATCTACTAGATAAGAGACGAAGATTTTTAAAGTTCTTGCCTATCATGGTGGCAGGAGCTTTCTCTTATCCCCTCTACCGGTTTGCTTTGTTTAGTGAAAAGCCAAACCGAAAAACCTCGATAGCCCTCAAAGATATTGGTGAGGGCATCACTAAAATCACCAAACAAGAGTACTTTATCTATAAAAGAGCCAATAAGATTACCGTTTTTGATGCCCACTGTACACATATGGGGTGTATTATTCATTTTGATTCACAACACAAGGTCTTCAATTGCCCCTGTCATAAAAGTCGTTTTAGCATCGAGGGCGTGCGACTCAGAGGTCCCGCAAAGAGAAATTTGGATACAATTAGCTATAAAATTCAAAATAAAACACTCTATATAGGTTGATTTAGATGCATCTCAAAATGTCAACATTTGTATCATGGCTTAGTATGGGCTTATTTTTGCTTAGTATGGCAAGCGGTTTGATTGTCGTTTTTGCGTATCATCCCTCTTTGGCTTACGATAGTGTGCAAAAGATGCGCTTTATTATTCCGTATGGAGATTTTTTTAGAGCTTTGCATTATTTTAGTTCTGAAGCTTTTACTCTGATGTTACTTTTGCACATCGGATTTGAAGTAGCGAAAAAAAAGATCAAGATATCCAACACTTCTTGGAATTATTCGATTTTAGGATTTTTTCTTGTGGTGGTGTTGATGTTTACAGGATTTGTACTCAAAGGAGACCAAAGCGCATCGGCGGCAACGGATGTGGCCTTTAACCTCATGAAAAATACGCCGATATTGAGCCATTTGGTACCGCTATTTCAAGACGAAAGTGTCTATTATTATAAATTTTTTATTTGGCATGTTATCTTTTTGCCGCTTGTTTTATCGTTGGCGATTTATAAACACGTGAGTACGCTCACCGTAAAGATAGAATACTTCACGATTGCGATTGGTTTGAGTATTGCAGGATATTTACTCTTTGTCATGCCACCAGACATCGCGCTTACTCAAAAAGTCGATACCCTCAAAGGGCCTTGGTTCTTTTGGGGTGCGGAGAATTTATTGCGTGTTAATTTCTCCTCTTTGGCGGTCAATCTCATCTTGCTTATTCCTTTTGGATTGCTGATGGCATTGCCTCATATTGGTTATAAAAAGAGTATTAAGACACTCATCGTAGCATGGGTTTTAGGATATTTTGCGATGAGTCTCATTTGGTAAAATAAAAATAAGGATGATGGATGAATAAAATGGAGGCGATACTAGAAAAACAAAAAATTATGATTCTCGATGGCGCCACGGGAACGGAGCTTGAACGCAGAGGTTATGATGTAAAAGACACGCTTTGGTCTGCGAAGTTTTTGATGGAAAATCCCAAAGCCATTGAGATGATTCATAAAGATTATCTCCAAGCCGGAGCCGATTGTATTACGACTTTGAGTTATCAAGCAACATTTGAGGGGTTTATGAAACGCGGGCTTGATGAACAAGAGGCCAAAGCATTGTTGCAGTCTGCTGTGACGCTCGCCATAAAAGTGCGCGATGAATTCTGGGAGGACAAAAACAACAGAGTCGGGCGTATGAAGCCTCTCATCGCAGCGTCAGTGGGACCTTATGGTGCTTATTTGGCTGATGGGTCTGAGTTTCGAGGAGATTATGGTTTGAGTAAAACCGAGTTGGTAGATTTTCATCGCAAACGTGTCAGTGCCCTCCTAGAAACAAATCCGGATTTACTTGCATGTGAGACGGTACCGTGTCTTATCGAAGCCAAAGCATACGTGAAGCTTTTGAGAGAATTTCCCAAGGCGAACGCTTGGATTAGTTTTAGTGCCAAAGATGGCAAACACATCAACAGTGGTGAACGGATTCAAGAGTGTGCCGCATGGCTTGATGATTGCGAACAAATCGTCGCCATCGGTATCAATTGTACGGCACCGGAGTATATCGCATCGCTCATTGAAGCGATAAAAGCAGTATCTAGTAAACCCATCATCGTCTATCCCAATGCCGGTGAGGTGTATGATGCACAGAGCAAAAGCTGGAGTACGAAAGCCACCACTGTATCTTATGGCATGATGGCGCATCGCTGGTACGAAAAAGGTGCGCGCATCATCGGAGGCTGCTGTCAGACTACGCCAGAAGATATCGCTCAAATCGCCAGATGGGTTAGAAAGTAAAAGGCAAAAATCAAGAAGTGACTCACAAAGCGACAGATTCTCAAATAGCATGGAAACTTTAAAGCGTTGCATCAGTTGATAGGATAAGGAGAGCATAAACAAACAACAAGGTGCTTGCTAAAGCAAATTTTGATACAATTATTTAAAAATTTGGGGTATTGCGATGAGGTTCGTATGATTAAAAAAACCTATATTCTTTTTATTGCAGTGGTGCTCTCTCTTGTGTTTGTGGTGGTATCGATTTTCCAAAACAAACCACTACCAAAATCTGAGATCACCAAGCCTGACCAATGCCTCAGCTGTCACTCTGGCATGAGTGATATCGATCATGCGCATCCCAAAGCAATCTTTGGCTGTGCGATGTGTCATGGGGGCAATAAATTTGCAACTGATAAAAAAGACGCGCATCAAGGCATCGTTTTAAACCCTGCTAGCTTAGATCACGCACCCCTGTTTTGTGGCAAATGTCATAGCGATATTATCAAGCGTGTCACAAATTCGATGATGAATTCCCAAAGTGGGATTTTAAATGTTCTCAAATACCAATGGGGTGAATCCAAAGATTTAAATTCTACGATTGGCGTGCAAGATATCCGGGGCGATATCAATACCAGTTCGATGGCGGAGAGTCATTTTAGAAAACTCTGCGCGGCGTGTCATGTCAATCAAGACCCCAAAATCTTCCACAATCAAAAAATCGCACGAGGTGGGGGATGTGCAGATTGCCACAAAATTACCGATACCAAAGGCAATCACCACGCCACTTTTAGCTCTATCATTCCGATTCAAAATTGTACCAAGTGTCACAACCGCTCCAACCGAATCGGGCTGGCTTATCAAGGTATCTTTGAGAGTGAGGGCTATGGTACGCCTTATAAACACGGTCAATTTACTCATAAAATGTTTGATGGCCGGTACTATTATAAACTACCCGCTGATATCCATCACTCAAAAGCGGGGATGAGTTGCATCGATTGTCACAGCGAGAAGGGTGTCATGGGCGATGGGCACAAACATTTTCACATGGAAGAAGCCGAAGATGTGAAATGCCTTGATTGTCATAAACCACATTTTGCTCCAGCTGATTCACTCGCGCAAACGCTTAGTGATTTAAATGGACACATTCCAGAACCCAAAACGATTGCATATACGCTCAAAAAACATGCCCCACTGTATCATGTACAAAAAGTAAAAGACAAAGCGGTGATGTACCGAAAAGAAGATGGCAAACGTTTTGATATTACGATGATGAGCGACAAGCCCTATCATACGCTCGCCATTCATAAAAGGCTCGATTGTAGTGCGTGTCATGCCCCTGTGGCTCCGAGTTGTTATGGCTGTCATGAAGTATATTTTGATAAGGGAAAACAGTTTGATTGGGTAGCCAAAAAAGTAACCCCAGGGCAGTGGCAGGAATTGCGCAGCTTTTTGAGATTTGAAGAGCCTTCATTGGGGGTGGGTTACAACAAAAAGATTATGCCGTTTGCTCCAGGATGTCAGGTGATTGGGACTGTGTTTAAGAATAACAAAGTAGAAAAATTCCACGCTTTAGCGATGGCAGGCTGGGACCCGCATACCACACAAAAGAAGAGTAGGACTTGTGTGGATTGTCACTTTAAGCCCGCGTCTTTGGGACTGGGGCGAGGGAATTTGGATATCAAAAAAGGCAAGATTATCTTTGAGCCATTTTACAACTCTGTTAAAAGTGGGCAGCCTGTATCATATCCGCTTGATAGTTTTGTCTCAAAAGAGGGCAAACAATTTCAAAGCACTTCGAGAAAATATGCGCGAAGTTTCAACCAAAAAGAGCTCCACCGCATCATCGGTGCGTATCGGTGTATCCTCTGTCATGATACTTACAGTGACCCGATTTATGTCGATTTTAACCGTTCCAAAAAACTTTTCTTTAGTGGGAAAACCTCATGTTTCAAAAAATAATCCTCTCTTTGGCCTTTAGCACTATCATGATGGCGCAAAATTGTGTGCAGTGTCACAAAAAAGAGGTGCAAAATTATCAGCATAATCTTCACTATACTTTGAGTAAAGCCATCAATATCACAAGAGAGGCATGGGGAGTGAAAGATTCCAATGTCACTTTTCAAACGCTCCCACAAGCAAAAAAAGATATCAAAAATCCCAGTGATTTAGTCGATGATTTTCTAAGGCGCAAATGTCTCAAATGTCATATCGACAGTAAAACCAACATCAAAGACTCCGGAATAAAGCGGGGTGTGAGTTGTCTAGCCTGTCATGAGCCCCATCAAACAAGTGGAAAATGCCAAAGAGATAAAATCAGCATGGACAAATGTCTGAGTTGTCATAACAAAAACTATGTCGGTGGGGATTATCAAGGGCTTTTCCCAAAAGATGAAGAGGCGAGTTATCGTGCGCCACTTCGTCAAAACGGGTATTTCCCAGAAGTGAAATATGGCATCGATTATCATCATCTCCAAAGCGATGTACATTTTCAAAAAGGCATGACATGTGTGAGTTGTCACACGGCAAAAGATATGCATGAGGGCAAAAAAGTAAGCTGTAAAGATTGCCATAAAAATCCAAGTGCCAAAAACCATCCTGCTTATCATGATAATATTTCATGCAGTGCCTGTCACGCTTCTTGGAATAACAGCTCTTATGAGCTCTCCGTGTTTCGAGATGATATGGCAGATTATGCGAAATGGAAAAAACTCACTTTGCAAGAAGATGAATACCTGAGCAACTTCTTGCATCGTGCTTTGAGGTCTAAAGAGCAAATCAAACCGCTGATGCCCGATTGGGTGAGTGGGGGACTCAAAAAGGGCGTGTGGTATAGTGGTTATAGGTACCGAAGATGGGAAGATGTTGTGCTTGGTAATAGCGATGAGGGCAAGATAGAGATTTTGCGTCCGCTGTATCAATACCGCATCAGTTACCGTGATGCAAATGGTACGATGATTTTGGATGATGTGCGCAACGCCAATGGCCAAAAAACAGAAGCTTGGATTCCCTATTCGCCGCATACGATTACAAAACATGCCAAATCCTGCGAGCGATGTCATGATAATCCCCTCATCACCCATCCTTACCGTGGAGACAATGCGATACTAAAACTAAAAGTACCGATGCGATTCATCGGTGCGACTGCGCTCACCAAAGAGCAAATCGCCAAAATGCGGTCATCCAAATATAAACAGATTCGCGCCAAAATGATATTTTCGGAGCAGTTTTAAGTAATTTTTGAAAATAAATTGTTTTTTTAGTTATAATATAGACTGATGGTATTTATGTTGTTTTAATGTTCTATCTGGAGGTGTTACATGAGCCACGCTTTTCATATCTCGATTTTATATGTCGAAGATGAAAAATCAGTCCGAAGTTCGGTGGCGCGTTCACTCTCTCTCATTGCTGATCACGTTTATACTGCTGAAAATGGAGAGGACGCACTGCTTTGTCTGAAAACCAATCCGATTGATCTGATTATCACAGATATCCGTATGCCCAAACTCGATGGATTGAGTTTTGTGGAGACATTACGAAACGAAGGTCTTGTGGTACCAGTGATTATTACTTCGGCTTTTAATGAGACGGATTATCTGCAAAAAGCAATCGACTTAAATATCGAAAAATTTATTCTCAAGCCGATTCGTCTGGTCACCTTGATGGATGCGGTCACCAAACAAGCCGATATTATTGAAAACAAACGACTCTTAACGGCAAAAATCGAAGAACTCTCACGCTATCGCAAAGTAATAGAAGAGACCAATTTTAGTATGTATATTGATTCTGATAAAAAAGTCACCAATATCAACGAGGCATTGCGCGATTTTATCATGAGATTGGGTATGGACCCAGATAGTATTCAATCCATAGATGATATCTTTCAAAAGCAAGATAAGCATGATTTGATGGAGCGCGTGTTGCAATATAAAATTTTTAGCGATTCGGTGACGCTGAATCTAAATCATGAAAAATTTTCAGTTTTAGTCACAGCGTTTGCCTCTTCTATAGAAGACGACAACATCAAAGAAATCACGATTCTTTTTAAAGATATCACGACAATATTAAGAGATAAAGAAGCACTAATTGATCGCTTATACAAAGATGAATTAACAGGCTTGCCCAATCGTCAAAAATTATTTTATGACTTGCTTCAATTTCATCAAAAAATTTGTATGCTGCTCATCGACATCGATGGCTTTTCAAAAATCAACCACCTCTATGGCTTTCACACCGGAGATATTGTCCTAAAAGAAGTAGCCAAAGTGCTCACAGAATATCAGAGCGATGGACGTATCAACGCCCTATACAAAAGTGATATGGACCTTTTTGTTGTTGTGATTGACAAGCCAGATTCAAAGGATTTGTCGCAGGTAGAAGCGCTTTCTATGGAGATTATCAAAGATCTTGAATCCCATCAATTCGTGATTTTAGACGATACCGAAATCAATATTGGTATCACAATAGGTGCGAGTAGCAGTACACAAGAAGATCTCTATATTGAAGCTTCTTTGGCTTTGGAAATGGCCAAAAGAACGCGCAGTGATTTTAAGTGTTTTAATAATTTTACCGATATGAAACATACAGCAGAAAAAAACTTAAAGATGCAAAATAAAATCAAAAAAGCACTCAGAGAGTCTAAAATCATTAATTATTATCAATCCATTGTAGATTCTAAAGGCGAGGTGATAAAGTACGAAGCACTCGTGAGGATGGAAGACCCTGATAATGGAGAAATCTTGACCCCTTATCAATTTTTGGATATTGCTAGAGAGTCCAAAAATTACCCCCTTCTCACCAAGCAAGTCATCAAAAATGCCTTTGCTGATTTTGGCGCATCAAATATTGAATTTAGCATCAATCTCTCTTTTGTTGATATTATAAACCCCGAAATTGTTTTGATGTTAGAAGATATGCTCAAAAGTCATCAAGGTAAAACGGTGACGATAGAATTACTCGAGGTAGAAGGGTTGATTGATGTGAGTGAAACCATCAGGTTTTGCAAAAATATGAAAAGTATGGGGGCTAATATCGCCATCGATGATTTTGGAAGTGGCTATTCTAATTTTATCTACTTTTTCGATATTCCTATTGATATCTTAAAAATCGATGGTTCTTTGATTAAGCGGGTGGGGGATTATCGCGGGTATATTGCCCTAGAGACGATTGTAGAATTTGCACGTAAGTTAAATATCAAAACCGTAGCGGAATTTGTTGAAGATGCGAATATTTTCGAAAAATTAAAAAAACTCAATTTGGATATGTATCAGGGTTATCATTTTTCAAAACCCAAACCACTTTCAGCGCTTTAGATATCGGTCGATATTATTCCTGCGTATCCATCAATCAACAAGGAAATAGTATATGCGAAATTATCTTGCCCGATTTCATTTTATCAGTAAATTATTGCTACTTATCATTCCTCCTGCTGTTATTATTTTATATATGAGCGCCCAAAAATTCTATGCAGTCTATACCCACAATAAAAATCTGCGTGAGGTCGAGCGTGTCCTCATGATTGCCCCACATATTGGCAAATTGGTGCACGAACTTCAAATAGAACGCGGTCTTTCTGCTGGGTATCTTGGTTCAAAAGGTAAAACATTTGTGCAGCGATTGGCGACACAGCGCACGTTAGTAGATGCACAATACAAATCGGTACAAAAACTTTTAGAAGATTTCAATCATCATGCTGGTACGCAAAAGATTTATGGAATCTCCTCCTTGCTTCAAGAGCTCAAAGATGTGCGCGCCATCACTGATACGCTGGATATCTCTGCTAAAACGCAGCTAGAGATTTATAGTAAGATTATCATGAGGAATATCAATATGATCTCTACATTTTCTAAGTATTCCCAAGATGTGTGGATTGCACGTACCTTGATGGTGTATGTGAGCTTTTTGCATGTGCAAGAGGATATTGGCATTGAGCGGGCTATCGGGACTAACACGTTTGAAAATAAGAGATTTTCTCCTGGGATGCGCGTCAAATTAATCAAGATCTTGGCACAAAAAGATGTATCATTGACTTTCTTTTTGACGCATGCTGATCAAGAAGTCCTTGATTATTATGAGAATATTGCTACATCCGTACCCTCTAAACAATTGACGGAGATAGAGCATCTTTTGATTCAAGGTAAAGATTCTGATATTTTTACAGTAAATTCTGCTGAGTGGTTTCGTTTGATTTCTAAAAAAATTGATATTTTAGAGCAAGTTGATGCCTATTTGATTACCACAATCATGACGCATATTAAAAATCATGATGCCAAAATACGTCACAATCTTATCACGATTTTTGTTTTGAATATGGCTATGATTATTCTCATGTTACTCATTATTTATTATGTTTCCAAAACGCTTTATATAGAAAATAGAGACCAGCAAAAAGTCCTCTTGCAACAATCTAAAATGTCTGCCATGGGTGAGATGATAGGTGCCATAGCCCACCAATGGCGGCAACCACTGAATGCCATCGGCGTTTTAGCCCAAGAGATAGAATTCAAATATGATGCGGGTCTTTTACAAAAAGATGAGTTAAAAACACTCAATAAAGAGGTTTTGGAGCATCTTGATTATATGTCACAAACTATCAATGATTTTCGTGATTTTTTTAAGCCAGATAAACAAAAAAAGGTTTTTGATGCACAAAAAGCCATAGAAGATGCCCTGAAGATAATCGGCAAACAATTAGAAGCTCATGATATTAGTGTCACGGTCAAAACGCGATGTGATGAAGCCAAACATGACCTCGCACATTGTTTTGACGTCGATGGTTATGAGGGTGAGTTCAAGCAAGTGGTGATTAATCTTATCAATAATGCACGCGAGGCTATCGAAGAAAAGCTCAAAAGTGATCCCACATCAAAAAAAGAAATTTCAGTTCTTATTGAGCGGAAGATGAGTGATTTATCGATTCGTATCAGAGATAGCGGTGGGGGTATCAAAGAAGAGATGCTAGATTCGATTTTTGATATTTATATCTCAAGCAAAGAAGAGCAACAAGGGACGGGTTTGGGCTTGTATATGTCCAAACTCATCATCGAACGCAATATGTTGGGCATGATACATGCGAAAAATAGAGAAGAAGGGGCGGAGTTTGAAATCTTACTGTTTGCTGCATCTTAATGGGTGTGCCATTTGTCGTGATTTTCGTGTGAATGCGTGTAGTAGATAAAGGTATGATGTTCCTCTTTAAATAATTTGGATTCCACTTCAAAAAGTTGATTGAGATGGGCTGCTTCTATCTCGTGTGTTCGGATTTCTTTAAACACACGCCCTTGTTTGAGCATCAACAAAGCATCACCATAGTGTAAAGCATGTTGGATATCATGAAGCACAATGAGGGTGATGATATGGCGCTCTTTTGTCATTTTTTTGATAATTTTCAAAACTTCCAGTTGATTTTTAGGGTCCAAACTTGATATAGGTTCATCCAGTATCAAAATTTTTGGCTCTTGTATGAGTGAGGCCGCGAGTAAAACTTTTTGGCGCTCCCCGCCACTGAGGGTGGCGATATTTTTGTCCAAAACTTTCTCAAGCGATAAATCGGCAATCATTTGCTCAATCAACATCCGATCCTCTTTTTTAATCCTTCCTTTGGCGCTCGTATATCTTCCCAACTCCAAAACCTCTAAAACACGCATCGAGGGAAATTCACTAAATTGTGGCATATAAGAGAGGATTTTTGAGATGTCTCTAGGAGAGAAGTCATCGATGGATTGTTCATTAAGATACAGATGGCCTTGTTGTTGTTTTAATATTCGCGATACAATCTTCAAGAGCGTCGTTTTCCCCGCACCATTGGGGCCGATGATGACTTTCATCTCACCCTCATGTGCTTCAAAAGAGAGCGCATCTAAGAGCAAGCGTGATTTGAGCTGATAGGAAATATTTTGGACTTTGAGTGACATCAACGCCCCTTTCGTAATAAGAGATAAAGAAACATCGGTACTCCCATAAAAGAGGTGAGAATGCCAATCGGCAAGATGATAGGCATCAAGATGATTTTTGAAACAAAATCCGCACTGAGGAGCAAAATAGCACCGATGAATGATGAAAATACAAGGATAGAAAAGTGATTGGCGCCAAAAATCATCCTGGTGATGTGAGGGGCGACCAGACCCACAAAACCGATAATCCCCAAAAATGACACCGCAACCGCACTAAGCAAAGAGGAGAGCAATAATGCACCAAATCGAAACCTTGTGACATGCACACCGCGAGTCATCGCGCTATCATCACCGAAACTCAGAGCGTCCATTTTCCAATGTGAAAAAGCAAAATAAACATACACAGGCACAAAGACAATCCCCATCATGATAATATGATTCCAGGTCACTTTCCCTAGTTCTCCAAAGGTCCAAAACAGTGTTGCGGATGCTTCCATATCATCGGCAAAATATTGCAAAAACATCGTCATAGAATGAAATAAAGACCCCAGCGCCACCCCTGCTAAAACCATCGCATTGGGAGAAAGCGAAGAGACACGCGATAATAAGACGATGAAAAGCATGCAGAGCATACTCGCCAAAAAGGCGCAAAATCCCACACTGAGTGTCGAGATAGTGGTATTATCACTAGAATAAGCTTGCAAGACAATGATGGCAAAAGAGGAGCCAAAGGCCGCAGCTTGCGAGATACCAAGCGTAAAGGGAGAGGCCAGCTGATTTTTGAGCGCGCCTTGCATGATGGCCCCGCTCAGGGCTAAGAGAGCCCCTGCTAGAATGGCTCCGAGTGCTCTTGGGAGTCTGAGTTGGGTGATAAAAAGATTGTTTTGGCTATCAAACAAGATATTGAGATCGTGAAAATTAATGCCATTAGAACCAGTTAAGAGGTTGATGAGTAAGAAAAACAATAACAAAAATAAGAGCGCGACAAAGCCGATAATGCGTTTTTGAATCCGTTTTTTGAGATGTTGGGTCTGTCTCATCGAAATTCCATAATCGGATATCTTGAGGGCAATAATTTAGCATAATCTTTGCCATAAAATGCATGATAGATGTCACTCATTTTCGCTTTAACATCGATGTCAAAGCCCAATTTTGAGAGGATAATCCAACTATTAATATAGATATTTGCGATATTGGTATTGTAAAAATTATAAGGCAAAAGCCAAAAGATTTTTTTGTTTTGATATGCGGTGAGTGATTGATAGAGTGTTTTTTTATTATTAAAATTTTCTAATAGGATTTTTTTGCCAAACAAGTCTAAAAATATCAACGGAGGATTTTTTCTGATGAGGTCCTCTTCATGAATAATAATATGGTTGATTTTGGCATTTTTAGAGAGGGTGTTTTGGATACCTAAAAGCTCAAATGGAGGGTAATGTCGCTCACTGCTTGTGATGCCATGTGCGCCTTTAAAACCAATGCCTCCGATATACAAATCCTGATTTTTCAGATGAAAGGCGGCGAGTTCTTTTTCTTGTTGGGTCATAAAATCAATCAACATTTTCGCTCTTTTCTCTTTGTGAAAAACTTCTCCTAGTTTTCTCAAGGATTGTTTGATGGCATCGAGTTTATCCTGCGTGCCACCATATCCTGCCCCGTAACTGATGGCGACAATCGGGATGTGCGTTTGTTGAGATATGAGCTGACGTTGTTTTTTGTCGATAAAAGAAGCGATGATGACATCGGGTTTGAGCCTGATGAGCATCTCTGGATTGGGCAGTTTACCCGCACCGCCTGAGCCGATAATAGGCAGTGATGCGATGCGCTTTTGTCCTAAAATACTGCGGTATTCAGAAAAATTTATCGATTTTGTTTCAATTTTTTCGACACCCACAATTTTATCGTGCACTTGCATATAGACTAAAAGTCGCAATGCTCCAGGACCGATGGCTACCACTCTGTCGATAGGCTTTGCAAAACTTGTCGCACCAATCAGTAAAAAACAAATCATCCAGATTTTCATCAAAACTCCATTATATTATTCTATAATATTAATAAGGCAGATTATATCAAGGCTATTTTAAAAGAAGGTTATTTTTTCTATTTCTTATATAAAATTGGCACAAAATATGATTGCTATCATGATAAATTTTTTCTAAATTGTTACCGATTGTTTACTCCTTGTGTGCTAGCATAGTCAATGGGTTATTCCCAAAAAAATAAAGGAGGCCAATATGAATGTAACTTCTAGCTCAAGCTACCCGACAACGATGTCAAACTCTATTTTTAGTAATAGTAGTAGTTCTTTGAGTACCAAGTTTGCAAACGATTTGCTTTCTTCTATGGACAGTGATTCTAGTGGTGGCATTGATGTTGCAGAGTTTAGTGATGCAGCACTTGCGCTTTCTGATGCCAGTGATACATCGAGTATCGAGACCGCCTTTTCATCTCTCGATACGAATCAAGATGGCAATATTAATGTCGATGAACTTGCGAGTTCAATCGAAGGAATCATGAACCAACAAGCCGGTGCAACCGGTGGTATGCCTCCACCTCCTCCACCTCCTTCCTCAAGTAGTGGTGGAAAGAGTGAAGAGGATGATGCGTTGAGTGCTATTGGTACGACTTCATCAAGTGATAGTGAGACAACGATCTATGATGCAGCAGATACCAACAATGATGGAACGGTATCATTGGAAGAAGCATTAGCATACCAACAATCCATGCAAGAGAGTAGTGTGAGCAACAATGCAAAGCCCCAAAACGGAGACTTTATGCAATCGCTCTTAGGTCACGTTATTTCTCAGTATGCTACTGAGGATGTCACGACCACATCGGCACTCAATCTTAGTGCCTAGCATAACTCGCCACGCTCTAGGCAAAACGTGGCGCGTTGTCTTATCTTTATTAAGGCTTTGATATAATAGAGCTCATGATAAAAATATTATTGATAGAAGATGATGCGGAATTGGCGCAATTATTAGCACAAGCACTCAAAGAAGAAGGCCTTCAGGTGCGTATCGCACTCAAACCGCTTGATGGATTGATGGCCCTTCAGGATGAGACTTTTGATGCTTTGGTGCTTGATCTCTCTTTACCTCAGATTGATGGATTGGAGATTTGTCGGGTGGTGCGAGAATCCATACCGAATTTACCGATTATCATCTCCTCAGCACGCTCTGATATTAGTGATAAAGAGATGGGATTTTTAAGAGGCGCAGATGATTTTCTGCCTAAGCCTTATGACCCTAGGGAGTTAGTCTTTCGCCTAAAAGCAATCATGCGGCGTAGCGAAGCAACAGACGTTCCCAATAAAGCCATTTTTTTATTAGATGAAGCCAAGCATGTGATCAAAAAAGGAGATCAAAATTTGAGATTAACACATGCAGAATATGATATTATCGCCTACATGTTGAAAAAAGAGGAAATGGTGATCTCTCGAGAAGAGCTACTGCTCAATATTGGCTCTATCAAATACGAAAGTAGTTTTAAAAGTATTGATGTGATTATCGGTAGAATTCGACAAAAAATTGGAGACGATCCTAAAAACCCTCGATTTATTATCTCCGTACGTGGTATTGGATATAAGTTTGTCAATGCCTAAGCTATCGATTGTCGCACTGATTTCAGGGTTTTTTATTTTTATGTTAGCTCTGATTAATACGGCTTTATATTTTGAACACCAGCGACAAAAAAAAGAGTGGCAATATTTTGCATTGCAACGTTTTGAAATGGCCATGAAATTGATACATGATAATACCAAAGAGACATTAGACCAAGAAACAAAGCTCAAAATCAAAACCAGTCATATGTCTAAATCGGTGCTTCAAAAAGAGGGGGAAATGATAATTCAAAGTCAATTTTCTGATATGATGCGCTATAAAGGGAAACTCTTTTTTATACCAAAACCACCGCCAAGACCTCCTATCAATGGGGATGTTTTGCATCTTCGAACATTCCAAAATCCATTGATTTTAGAAGACATGGAACAATTTTCTTATGGACGATTTATAATTTTAAGCGGACTTATCAATGTTTTGATGTTGCTTTTCTTTTGGGTGGTACTAAACAAACTTTTGAATCTCAAAAACTTAAAACAAGCGATTATGCGCATCGAAGAGACGAATCATTTTAATCCGATTGTCTTAAATAGTGCCGATGAGTTGGGAGATATTGCCCATGAATTTAATCAGGCTATGGAAAAAATCCATCTTTTAAAAGAGGCGCGAACCTTTTTCTTGCGCAATATTTTACACGAATTAAAAACGCCTATCATGATGGGCAAAATTGTGTCAAATTCGCTTGAAGAATCCAAGAAAAAACAACAACTGCAACAAGCCTTTGTCCGATTGGAACGGCTGCTTTCTGAAATGGTAAAAATAGAAAAATTAAACTCAAATGAGTGGAAATTAAAAAAGCAAGAGTATCGGTTGGTGGATATTTTAGATCATGCTCGCGATCTTTTGATGTGTGATACCTCCCGGATTAAAATACTCGGAATCGCACAAGCCCCTCTCATTACGGTAGATTTTGAACTCTTTTCGACGGCTTTTAAAAATCTTCTTGATAATGCGCTCAAATATTCACAGGCTGATGTTTTGATACATATTAGTGCTACGCATATTAAAATCTGCAGTTTTGCCAAGGCACTAGAGGCTCAAAAATTGGATTTTTCCAAACCCTTTAACCGAGAAACAGAAGGCGCAACATCAGGCTTGGGATTGGGACTTTATATTGTCAATGCCATCTTAAAAAAGCATGGGGGCACCTTGGAATATGAATATCAAAATCAACAGAATTGTTTCATGTTTCGCCTTGGTGATTTGAAATAAACTTTTCTGGTTAGTATTTATTTTAAAATTAACATAAATGCAATTAGGATATAATATGTCTCTTATAAAATATATAGAACAGAATCTACTTTTTAGGCAATTTACATGTACAAGGCATCGCAATTAGCAGGATTTTTTATTGGTATCTCTTTTCTTTTAAGTATTACGGCATATTTTCTTAACCCACAATATCTCATATATGCGGGTATTTTAGCATGGATTGCTATGATTATACTTTTCTCATCATTGAAAAAGAAGAAAATGTTAAATATTTTTTTATTGCTGAGCGTTATCAACTTTTCAATCTCGTATTATAATGATTTCACGATAGATTTTTTTAGAGTGTTCACAGTCAATCAATACATGCTGACACTGCTAATTGGCGTGGGATTTTTGCGGCTGATTACCAATCCTAAAAAAGATTTTTCTCATAACCTTCCAAAAGGTATTACCTCTTTTATGAAGACTTATGTGAGTTTGCATCTATTTGGCTCGGTTATCAATATGTCTTCAATCATTTTAGTGGGAGATAAATTATATAAAAAATCACCACTTTCAGATTCGCAGATTATCATGCTCACCCGTTCTTTTGCTTCAGATGCGTTGTGGTCACCATTTTTTGTGGCATTTGCTGCGATGATTACGTATGCGCCTCATGTAAAAACACCGGTGATTTTAGTGATAGGGATTTTTTTGGCGTTGGTGGGATTTTTGTTGACGTATCGAGAAGTTATAAAAGACCCAAAACTCAAAATTGAAACCTTTTTGGGATATCCTATGTCGTATGATTCTCTTTATTTGCCTTTTGCTTTGGCGCTGTTAGTCTTGGTTGCCAATCACTTTTTCCCACATATTAAGATTATTATCTTGATTCCGGTTTTTTCTATTATCTTAGTGTTATGCGTTTTGCTAATAAAAAAAGGTGAGATTTCAGCTCAGCGTGCGCTTTGGCATCATGTTGTGCATGAGTTGCCCAATATGAAGTCTGAATTGTCGCTCTTTTTGATAGCTGGTATGTTCGGAGTCTCAGCAGGTTCAATACTCGCGGGATTGCATCTGCGTATGCCATTTGAAAATTTTGAGTGGATGGAAGCATCGATGCTACTTGCTGGATTTATCATCCTGTCGTTTATCGGGGTGCATCCGATTATCACCATCGCGACCATTGGCAATTTGTTTGCAGATGTCAACAATACGCTCTTAGCCGCCGTCGTTTTGATGGCATGGTCGACTTCTGTCTCCACGTCACCTTTTAGCGGCGTGAATTTGACACTAATATCACGATATAATTTAGAGGGCAGTCGAATCTTTAAGCTCAATATCTTTTATACGTTGAAAATGTACATTGCCTATACGTTTTGTCTCTTTCTCATATCAAAATATTTACATGTATCATGATATAGGTAAAGCCTACAATGTTACAAATCCCTAAAATATTGCATTCATTTTTGATAATGTTTCACAATATCACTTTTTTTATCAATCCCAAGTGATTTTTAAGAAACAATCTAATATAATCAATTCTAATAATAATTAGGAGAGATTATGAACAAGTTTATTCAAACCATCGGTTTTGCATCATTGCTACTATTGATAGCAGGATGTGGAACAAAAGCAATCGTAGTAAAAAATCAGATGCCCTCTAGTGTTATCACCTCACAGCAGGCCAATCTCCCAACAAAAAATGCAAAAATTTCACTTTTTGTCTTACATAATTATACTGATACTCCAGAAGCAGGTATGCGTGTCACCAATATCATCGAAGGGATGTTGATCTCCAAAGGATATCATGTTGTTGAGCATTTTGATGCGACGCATTTGAGTTTACAAAAAGCTGCACAAATCGCACAGCAAGATGGTTCAGATTATTTTTTCCGTGGCGGTGTGAGTGAATGGCGCTATAAAACGGGAATCGACGGCGAGCCCGCTGTGAGTTTTCAATGTACCCTTTATGATGCAAAAACGTTAGCCGTGGTATGGAGCGCAACAGGTGCTGATAGTCGATGGGGAAATGATTCGATTGGTACTACCGCTCAAAATTTACTTGAACAGATGTTGAAACCATAAGCTTTGCTTTATGAAAAAAAATAAAAAAAGACGCGTTGATCATGAGTCTTTAAACGATAATTTATTTAATAGAATATCTCAATATCCTATCTTTGAAACGATTGCGATATTTTTATTATATGTGGCCATTGGGTATTTGATTGATCCTCATGATATTTGTATGCTCAATTCAGAAGTGTCATATATGACCATTCTTTTGATTGTCGTCACACTGTTCCATGGCTTAGAAGGGGGGCTCTTGCTCATTGGCCTCTTTGCCGTTTGTATGTGGTATTTTTATCCTGAATTTTATTATGTCCAGTTTTTGATGGGTATGATTATTACTCTGATTTGTGGCGAATTTTACTATTTTTGGAATAAAAAAATCAGAAAATATAAAATCAGTTCGGATTATCAAGAAACCAAACTATTAGAGCTTAGCAAGTCCTTTTATGCTCTTAAAATCTCACACGATCAATTAGAAAAAAACTATGTATTTAAGCCGATGAGTTTGCGTAACTCGATCCGATACATCAAGCAGATGAGCCAGAATGAAGATCGCTATTTTAAAGAATTTCTCAGCCTCATAGAAAATACCTTTCAAATCAACATCGCGACATTACTGTATAAAAGTAGAACCGATAAGACTTTGCAGGTGGTGGCACAATCAGAAGGCACGCAAGAGCAGGGGCACCTCAATTTGCAAGATCCCCTTGTGAAAATGAGTCTGGAATCAAAAAGACCGGTTTATATCAGTGACCATGCCAAAACGCAAAGTCAGTATATCGCTGCCATTCCAACCGTATATCAAGATAAAATAGAGGGAATGTTACTGATAGAAAAGATGCCATTTATGTCTTTTAACAAAGAGAATTTGATTGCTATTTCTATCATGTTTGACTATTTCTTTTCGCAAATCCGGATTCAAGATGAACTGGATGGTTTTACGGATTTAGAGATAATCGAGGATTTAAGTTTCCGATTAGAATGTGCGCGTTTGATACAGATGCAAGAGCGCTATCAGGTCAATTCTAGCGCCCTTGTTATCAAAACCGATGATGCCCTCATGGGAGAGCGATTGTATTCGATGATTTGCAGATTGTTGCGATCACTCGATAAGGTAACGGCTGTGAAGGGACCGCAATATTATAAAATTGTCATGATATTTCCTTTCGCCAATAAAGATATGATCGAAGGGTTTATGAAGCGACTTTTGACACGATTTGATGATATTGATGCGGATGATTTTGAGCAACTCACTTTTGATATGTCACAGATTGAACTGATGGATAAATTCTTAAGATTAGAACATGCAAAATGATATATTAGTATTTGGATACCAGCATCTTGCATTATTATGTACGGCGTATATTGTCCTCAATCTATTAGTATCTATTCTGGTAGCTAAAGGCTTAGAGAAGCGCTTCCCAGAACAGAAGAAAATCGTTTTTCTATTCTTTTTCCTCTTTCATATCGTCGTCCCTATTGTCGGATTTGTATTTTCGATTTGGATTGTTTATCATATGCGATGTGTGGATTATCCTCATGAAATCAAATCGGCACATATGATTAATATGGATGAGTTTGAAGATACGTTTATTACGATAAATCGCTCATTTGGTGAGGGGTCTATGTCTGATCTTATGATTAATGACAGTATTGGTTTAGAGAAGAAAATGGATGGTTTGGCCTTTATCTCAGAAAATATAAGCAATAAAAACATTAGCATTATCAAACAAAACTTTTCGAATCAAAACGATGAAATCCGTCTCTATAGTTTTGCTATTATCAATAAGATGGAAAAATCACTACAAGAGGTGATTCATGGTCTTTTAGGCGACTATAAAATGGAAAAAAATCGGACAAAAAAAGCAGCCCTAGCCAAAGAGTTGGCCGAAACGTATTGGGAAATCATCTACTATAACCTCTCTGATGATGCCTTGGAAGATTATTATGTTCGACAAGTGTATCACTATTTGGATGAGGTATTAGAAGTGACGCCTTATGATTTGTCTGCTCACTTGTTGTTAGGACGCATTCATATGTTGCAAAAAAGATATGATGAAGCGACGACAGAGTTTGTGTTTATTATTGAGAGTAATTATGAGTATTTTAAGTTTGTTATTCCCTATTTGTCAGAAATGTATTTTAATTCCAAACGGTATTTTTTAGTCAAATCCCTTCTCTCTAACACAGAAGATTTAAAATTGAATTTGAGTTTAAATTCGATTTTTGAACAATGGACGGCAAAACATCATGACTAAGTATATACGACAAGCAAAGCATGTAGATGTGATGTTGCTCGCGGAGGGGACGTATCCTTATATTCGAGGGGGTGTCTCATCTTGGATTGCCCAAATACTCGAAGGATTGACGCATATTCAATTTGGTATCTGTTTTATTGGTTCTCGCGCAGATGATTATGATGGGATCAAATATGAATTACCAGACAATCTTGTGCATCTTGAAGTTCATTATATTGCGGAGGAACACGCTTTTAGTCCAGAGAAACGAGAGGGGAATAAAGAAGCCTTTAAAGCAATATCCGCCTTACATGAGTCATTTGAACATTCACAAAGTGATTTGCCTCCTGCGATGCGAGATATCGATTTTTATATCAATCAAGTACCGTTTGAGGATTTTTTGTATTCGAGACAATCGTGGCAATTTATCAACAAACACTATATGAAACATTGTCCTAATATCCC
Organism: Sulfurospirillum sp. 1612; assembly: GCF_036556685.1. Classification (NCBI taxonomy): domain Bacteria; kingdom Pseudomonadati; phylum Campylobacterota; class Epsilonproteobacteria; order Campylobacterales; family Sulfurospirillaceae; genus Sulfurospirillum; species Sulfurospirillum sp. 1612. The sequence continues at coordinate 2,276,729 of NZ_CP140614.1, read as the reverse complement.
TTTTATCGACTATTTTTGGACACTGAAAAATTCAAACCGTTCGATTTGGGTGTTAGCCGAAATTGCTGCTAATTTTCCTTCTGTGAAGGTGTTTCATGCTCCCTCGACCGGTTTTGCTGGTTTTCTTGGAGGCTTAGCGGCACACAGTTTCAAGAAGCCTTTTGTTCTCACAGAACACGGGATTTATACAAGAGAGCGGAAAATCGATATGCTCACCGCGCAATGGATTGATTATAAAAAGCCGTCTTTATTGAAACAGCCAGAAGAACTTAACTATATCAAGTCCATGTGGGTGAAATTTTTTGAAAAGATAGGGTATTTTTCATACGAACGTGCCAATCTTATTTTGTCCTTGTACCCAGGCGCACAGAAAATCCAGGTGGCGTTTGGTGCGAAACCTAACAAAACAAGAGTGATTCCCAATGGCGTCGATGTTGATGCTCTGCATGCTATTATGCGACCAGAAGACGCACCGTGTGCCCCGGTTATTACCTTGATTGGTCGGGTAGTCTCAATCAAAGATATCAAAACCTTTATCCGTGCCATACGTATTGTTGTGAATACAATCAAAGAGGCAGAAGCATGGATTGTTGGACCGATGGATGAAGATGTAGAGTATGCAGATGAGTGTGTCAAGATGGTAGAATCCTTAAATTTACAAAAACACGTCAGATTTTTAGGCTTTAAAAGCATCACTGAGATTTTGCCCAAAACCAAACTTCTGACACTCACATCCATTAGTGAGGGGATGCCTTTGGTGATTTTAGAAGGTTTTGCTGCGGGTATTCCTTGTGTCGCGACGGATGTGGGCAGTTGCAAAGATTTAATCGAAGGGGGTCTTGATGATGAAGATATCGCTTTGGGATCTGCTGGAGCGCTGAGTGTGATTGCGAATCCTAGTGAATTGGCAGAGCAATATATTCATTTTTTATCTGATGAAGATGCATGGAAGAAAGCACGTGCTGTCGCATTAAAAAGGGTTGAAAAGTACTATCGCAAAGAGATATTTTTAGATAAGTATGATGCAATCTATCACGATATGATGAAGGAAACATAATCATGGCAGGTATCGGTTTTGAACTTCGTAAAATACTAAAAGCTAATAGTTTATTTTCATTGGCAAAAGTCTATGGATACTCTGCCATCTTGAGTTCTGGTCCTTGGGTGATTTCGATTATTGCGATTATTTTCGTAGGCTTTATCAATATTATACATTTGGGAGAGATTGGTGAAACGGCCAAATTTCAAGTGGTCATTACCTATGCGATTGCGCTAGCCTCAAGTCTGGTTATCACCGGCATCATCCAACTTCCTTTTACACGGTATGTTGCCGATTTGATTTTTGCAGAGCGAAAAGATGAGGTGTTGCCTTCATATTTTGGTGCGATTTTTCTCTCTTGGGTGGCAGGAATCATCTTCATCGTTCCTCTGGTATTATGGGTTTTTAAGGGTGAGAGTTGGATATTTTTGTGTGGCGTTATTGCGACATTCTTGGTGTTGTGCGGCGTGTGGATTTCGAGTATCCTGGCGGCGAGTTTAAAATACTATCTTAGCGTGGTGTGGTCTTATCTGGTTGCTTATTGTTTGATTGTATTATTTTCTTATCTGTATGGCAATACCATTGAATCACTGATTTTTATATTTTTCCTAGGCAATGCGATTTTGTTTGTGGCCTTGATGTCTTTGATTATTAAAAGCTACGATTCTCATATTTTTATGAGCCTTAAATTTATTGGCGCCAAAAACTTTTATTGGACTTTGGGAATTGCTGGATTGATGTACAATCTGGGGTCTTGGGTGGATAAGTTTGTCTTTTGGTATCATCCGATGACGGGAAATCAGGTGATTGGACATTTGCATGCTTCTGTGGTGTATGATATCCCGATTTTTATGGCGTATTTGTCAATACTTCCGAGTATGGCCATTTTCTTTTATCGTTTGGAAGCGGATTTTGCGGAAAAGTACAATCTCTATTATGATGCGGTTCGAGAAGGTGGAACGTTGGGGACGATTAGAAAATATCGTAATGAGATGGTGAGTGTCATCCGGCAAGCCCTTTTGGAGATTTTATTATTGCAAGGCATTATCAACATCTTATTGTTTCTTGTGATGCCTTCCATCTTTGTAAAATTACACATTCCGCAGCTCTATCTGGGGCTGTTTCATATCTTGACAGTGGGCGCGATGTTGCAGGTGCTCTTCATGTCATTGTTGGCAATCTTGTATTATTTGGATAGAAAAAAAGTAGCGATGTGGCTGTGTATTGCATTTTTTGTTTTAAATTTTTCTTTGAGTTTATTATCTATTTATCTCGGGCCTGCTATGTTTGGATACGGCTACACCGTATCTCTTTTGATTGTATTTATCGCCAGTTTGGTTGTAATAAGGAGAGAATTAGATGAGTTGGATTATGAAACTTTCATGTTACAATAAAATCATCATCATGATGATGCTCGCGATGCAAGTCGCTTTTGGATCCCTTAGCGACAAGAGTGCTATGGTCTATTATGGAGAAGACATCTCATATCCCATGGTTGGCATTCATGATTATATTATCGTTCAGCCCAATCATATTGATACCAATACCCATGGCTTTTCTGTTTACAAAGATAAGATGTATGCCTATGTGAGTGTCGGAGAAATCGATAAAGATGGTGCCTATTATAATAAAATTAACAAAGCATGGATTGCGGGAGAAAACAAACCATGGCATGCAGCTGTTATGGATATTACCAATGAAGCGTATCAAAACTTTTTATTTGATACGGTGATTCAGCCTGAGGTGGAAAAGGGGTTTAAAAACTTCTTTTTTGACACCCTTGATTCTTATGAAATTGTGAGCAAAACACCTGAGCAAAAAGCGCGCAGCAAACAGGCATTGATTGCTTTTATCAAACGGTTTCATGATACCTATCCCAAGGCCAAGTTGATTATCAATCGAGGGTTTGAACTCTTAGATGCTGTTCACAGTGATATTACTGCTGTTTTATTTGAATCTTACTATAAAGGTTTAGGCGGCAAAGATTTGCATTATCAAGATGTCAGTGATGCTGACCGTACGTGGCTGGATGCCCAAATACAAAAGGTCAAATCCTATCATTTAGATGTGATTGATGTTGATTATCTCTCTTTTCAAGATAGAGATCAAGCCGATGCCTTAGTGGCAAAAATCAAAGCAAAAGGTATGATTCCTTATATCTCAAATAAAGATTTAACCCGTTATGGGCGCTCTTCTAAAAATGCGCTGAAGCGAGAGATTTTGACATTGATTGACGAGAAGCAAAAAGATCGGATAGAACTTGCAGCGCATCAAGTAGGAGCATTGCCATTAGAGTACATGGGATACATCGAAAAAATGCGCGATATTGATGAGCGCGGGTTACCAAAACTAGAAGATATGGGGCAATACGCTGGTGTCATTGTTTGGTTACGTGATGCTTATAAAAATCCGCAAGAGTTAATCGATTGGGCCAAGAGTTTACAGCACATTGGTGTGAAAGTTGTCTTTGTCGATAATTTTGGTGTCAATCTCTCTCGAAATATTTTAAATCCACTGGGTATTTCGATTTCTCGAGTGGGTGTGGATCCTATACAGAAGAATAAAATCATCTTTCAAGATCCTATGATGGGATTTGAAGTGGCCCCTACTAAAAATATTGGCTATTATCTCAACCCTAGTGATGCGAGAGCATTATTGGTGCTTGAAGATGAAAAACAAGAAAAGACTACGCAAGCGGCTATTACCCCATGGGGTGGGTATGCTGTGGGTGATGCTTGGATGGTGGATTTGAATCAAGATAATATTTGGGTGATGAACCCTTTTAAATTTTTCAAAGAAGCCTTGCGACTCAAAACTTTGATAGTTCCTGATCCGACCACAGAAAACGGCAATCGTATTTTGTATTCTCATGTTGATGGTGATGCGTTTATGAATCGTGTGGAGTGGAATCCGAAGCTGTTTTCAGCTCAGATTATTTATCGCGATATTTTAAAACGTTATGCCATTCCTCACTCCATATCGATTGTAGGTGCTGAGATTGAGCCTGATGGTTTGTATCCCAAACTCTCTCCTGAGTTGATGAAAATAGCCAAAAAAATCTATGCACTTCCTAATGTAGAGGGAGCCTCTCATACCTTTTCTCATCCGTTTTATTGGGAAAAAATTCATAATCAAACACTGGCGCCACAGTATCGTCTTGATCCAAAAGGGTACACCTTTTCTTATGAGCGTGAAATGCTTGGTACCATCAAGATGATTAATACTAAACTGATGCCTCCTTCTAAACCAAAAGATCGTTTGGCACGCACCATCTTTTGGACGGGAGATTGCGTTCCTAGTGAGAGCGATTTGGCTTATGTTTACCAACACCATCTTTTAAATCTCAATGGTGGAGATACCTATATCACCAATGATGCGCCATGGCTTAGCTATATCGCCCCTTTTGGAATCAGACGCGGGCATTATTATCAGATTTATACTGGTGCCCAAGATGAAAATGTCTATACCAATGATTGGCGAGGCCCTTTTTGGGGCTTTAAAAAGGTAGTGCAAACATTTAAACTCACCAATTCACCGAGAAGATTTAAGCCAATCGATATATATTACCACTACTATTCTGGATCCAAAAGAGCTTCATTAAATGCGCTAAAATATGCTTTTGATTGGGCAATGAAACAAGATACGACACCGCTGTTTGCTTCCGATTATATTCCTAAAGTGATGGATTTTTATACGGTATCTCTAGCCGAAGAGGCCGGAGCATGGAAAGTCTCCGGAATGCGAGATTTGCATACATTGCGTGAAGAAAAAAGGGGAGCGGGTGTTGATTTTGAAGCTTCCAAAGATATCATAGGTGTCAAACATTTTGAATCACATACTTATTTTCATACCGCAAATACGCCAAGTGTATTGCTAAAACCGATAGATAAAATTCAAAATAAACCCTACTTGATTGATGCGAATGCTCCTCTTGTGAGCTATGATGTTAGTAAGAAGAAACAGGTTTTTCATTTTAAAGGTTATGTTGGGCTCAAATTACATTTTAATCTCCCAGCCGCGTGTCAAATCACCTCAAAACCTAAAGCCTCTAAAATCATACGAAAACAAAATGATGTGAAGCTTTACTACAACAACAAGAAGGAAGCACAAATCGATGTTGTTTGCAAATAAGCCTAGAGAATACGTTGTTTCCTTTAGAGAGATAATCTTCATATTGGCTGCTTTTGTCTTTATTTTGGTGATTCTTTATCCCAAAAGCAATTTGGAAAAGCAGGTATTATCTGAAAATACCAATTATAATTTGAGTATTATTTATCTCAAAAATATGATAAGAAGTGATCCCACCAGTGAACCTTTGATGCTCTCATTGGCACAAAAAAGTCTCAAAGCGGGCAAGTTGCATTTGGCACTGGGTATCGTGGGATTATTGTATAAAAGTACGGATGCACATATTCGAAAAGAGGCTTATTTATTAGGGTATCAATTAGAAAAAGCTACTTATTATTTTGCAAAAGACAGCCAAGGCAAAGAAGAGGCGATTCAAGCACTCAAATCAAATCTCTCCGTCATCGTACAACAGCACTACTATGATACTAAGGAGAGTTACCACTGGTATCAAGAAGCGCTTTTCTTAAAAGAGACACAAAAAGCATATCAGTTTATCCAAATAACACTCAAAGAACATCCTGATAATATTGCGTATTTGAAAGATGCGTATTATCTCTCAGAACAAGTGGGCAAAAGCACAGAATCGATTCAATATCTTCATGCACTACAACGTCATGATGGGGCTCACCTGTCTCAATGGCTAGAAGAGGAGTACCAATTTTTAGTCAAAATCAAACATATAGCGCAAGCTGAGAGTTTATTGCTCAAATTGGCGCCGGGCTCGGTGTATTGGAGCAATAAATTGGCTGAATTTTATAATGCGCAAAATGAGCAAATCAAATCGGCAATGGTGTATAAAAGATTGTTTCAAACGGCATCAACATACAGTAAAAAGAAGCACTATTATCTTTTGGCAATCAAAATGCTAAGAGCCGGAAATCACACGAAGATGGCATCAGATTTTGCATACAAATATCAAAATCGCTTTTTAAAAGAGAGAGAGATGAGGATTTTATTGCTGAAACTCTACACCGCGGCAGGAGATGTCCCTAAGGCGGCTAGTTTGTCTAAGAAAATTTTGGATAAGAAAGATTAATGATGCGTTTATTATCGATATTACTCATTTTTACGTTGTATGGTGTTGCTTCTATGGCCGCTACACTCCCTGATTCTGCGGTTGTTAACAAGCAGGCGGCAGGAGAGCAAGAAGAAGAGTTGAAGTTGATGTTGCAATCTTTTCTTTTCAAAAATGATCTGACACATGCGTATCAAGTGGCACAAAAAGGGTATCAAAAATATCCAAACTCCTATTTTTGGAATGATAATCTTGCAAAGATTGCCAGATGGACCGGACACAGTCAAATCGCAATCAAACATATGATGTTTTTGTATCGACACAAGCCTAGCAAAGCACTTCGGAATCAAATCATTACTTATGGATTGAGTTTTTATCAGTATGATAAGATTAAGCATCTTATAGTGGCGCAAACTTTAGAAAATCCATCTAAAAAACATATTGATACCCTTGTGTATATTTTTTATCAAGTGGGAGAACCCCAAAAAGCTGCTACGATTTTGATGAATCTCTACCAAAAAGATCCAACCAAAACAGAGTATTTGACCAAAGCGTTACGCGTGTACCTTGATGCGGGTGAATTAGATGCTGCATCGAAAGTTGTGGCATTGATTGATGCGAAACATGCCTACAATAGAGATAATATTGCCATGGTCTCTTATTTTTATTATCTCAAGAGAGATATGAAACATGCGTATGATATTTTGCTTCAAATACAAGAGTCAAAAATCCCACCAAATGCGCAGTATTATGCATTGTTGAGTGATATTGGTTGGTATTTGCAAGATTTTAAACGCGCCGTAGATGCCTCGCTTAATATGATTCATATGGACAAGGGAAGATTGGTGGATTTTGAACGTGTGGTACAATTTAAACAGACCAGCAACCCATTATTGAGTGCTAGCATTGCAAAAGAGGGGTATGAGAAATTTCACGTTGCCTATCTTTTTTATATTTATGCCAATAATCTTATAGCGCTCAATCATTATGATGAATTGCACCAAGACATTGATAGACTTGTGGCTATCAATCCTGAGGTGAGTAAACAAGTGAATTATTGGTTGATTCGAGCCAGTTTATATTTGCATTACAAACAAACAGCGTTGGCAACAGAAGCCATCAAAAAAGCGATAACAATCGATCCTGAGAGTGAAGAAAATAAGCTGGCTTTGTTGTATTTTATGACTGATTATCATCTCAATCATGATCTTAGAGAGTTACTCAAGCGCATGGATGAATCATCAGAAAAACAAGAGACACTCTATTTTCCTATGGCCTCAGCGTATCTGTTTTTGCAAAACGTTAACAAGGCAGATTTTTACGCTCAAAAACTTATCAGGATGAAGAATCCGATTATCAAGAGTGTTGAGTTTGAATTTATGCAAGCTTATATCTATCAACTTCAAAGCAAAACTAATGCCTTCAGCAGCAAGATGCGTGGCATTGAAAAACAGCTTGATACCCCTGATATGTTACAACAAACCGATGTGTATTGGAATACGTATTTAAATGCGGCAATGTATGTGTTACAAGCGGATTATTTTGAGAAAAAACTCTCCGACGCCAAGCCGTATTTGACGCAGACACATTATAAAGAACTCTCTTATTCTTGGGCGGTGCGTCACAAAGCATTTGAGCGAAGTCATCAGCTTTATAGGAGTATGACCCATCCTGAATTATGGCTCAAACTCAGTAATGCTATGATCATGACCCATCACACGAATATCGAAAATTTATTGAAAAGCTATACCGAGGACTTACCTCGCGGTGAAGCATCAGTAGCCGCAGAAAATGATGGACAAATCGCACTCTCTCAAGATTTGAATTATGATGCCTTAAATACAAATCGATACGGGCAAAATGCTTATATTCATCATCTAGATCTTTCAAAAAAACGTAGCAATCTTCTAGAAATAAAAGGTATTTTTCAAGAGAATAAACCTTTGGTTCAAGAGGGTGCTCAAATCGATCACCGTTTGTATCTGGGTGAAGGGTGGCATCTTTTAAATGGATTAGAAGTTCTGAAAAATCGCACCACCAATGATGATACGCTGATGGATGTTCCTGCGACCACATCACAATTTGATGTTGGTTTCAAAAAAGAGTTTGATGCCAGAGCTTATGTGATTGCACGTGTGGGTTTTAGAGATGTCATGAAGCGTTATTTCACTTATGAATTACACGGACATTACAAAGCACACAGTCGGGTGAGTGTGGATTTGGGATTGTACAAAAATCGTGTGGCAGATGAAAATAACCTCCTGATTTTAAGTGGCAATAAAGACAGTATGACATTGGGAGTTGATTGGCAGATACTGCGTTCAACACAGATTGGTATTCGTACCGAATACAACCAATACCACGCACAAGATGGTGATAATCTCGGTACAGGACAATACGGTCGAATTTTTATAAATAGACGTCTGAGAGAGGGCTATCCTGATATTTCTACGGAACTTTTTGCTGATTTTGGAACCTACCAAGAAAAATCAGGCTCACATAATCTGGTACGATCGTTGCAGCGAACTCCTGATAGAATTTTGCCTGAGGATTTTTATAATATTGGATTAGTATTACGGTATGGGTATGTCAATAGCGAGATTTATACGCGCGTATGGCGTCCATTCTTTGAGACGGGACTTTATTATAATAATAGATCTCAAGGCTTAGGCTATGGGTTTGAAGCAGGGTATGGCGGTAAAATATGGAATCAAGATCATCTGAGTGTCGGAATTAATTATTCTAACTCTGTTAATGGTACTAATGATACAATCATGCGGTTATTTGTGCGATATCAGTTTCTATATACGCATCCATAAATAGAGTAAAAAGCTGTATCTAAGACATTTTGCTACAGTAACAAATAGCACAAATTTCATCCAAGAATATCTAAAAAGTCCCGCAACAAAAGTGATGGGATCTCCGATAATAGGCATCCAAGAAAAGAGCAGGGAGATAAAACCATATCGGTTAAAGATATTTTTAGCTTTTTGGACGGATTTGTGGTTAAAATAGGATTTTGAGATGGCCAGCTCACTGAGGTACCGGCCTAAAAGATAGTTGATGCAAGAACCCAGCGTGTTGCCGAGGGTTGCAACCCCTAAAAATTGGTATTGAAGTTGTGGTTCTTGTTGTAATTTGTATAAAAAAAAAGCTTCGCTACCACCGGGTAATAAGGTGGCAGCGCCTAATGAAATGAAAAAAAGTGCAATTATGACTTAATGCCTAAAAACGCTTCGATTTCTTCTTTATTGGTTTTGAGAGTGTTGTGTTTTACGATGAGGATACGATCACTTTCATTTTGATACCACTCTACGATACCATCAATGTCATGAAGTTTTTCAGCCTTGCTGATGTCGATACTATCAAGATTAATATAAAGATTTTTGTTGATTTTTGGGTTGGTGATGTTTTTGATTAGAAATAACCATGCTATAGCGATGATGACGATTACCCAAGCAATCTCTTTCATCCCATAATGTTGTAAAAAATAACCACCAAATACCCCACCGATAAAGGTACCGATATAACCAAAAGAGTTGAATATACCAAGGGCTGCTCCTTTTTGGTGGATTCTTGGATATTTACTTGCCATAGATTGCATCAACGGTTCGTGCATATTAAAGCCGATAAAAAATAAAATAACTCCTATAATAAAAAATGTGGCAGTATGAGAGTAGCCCATCAATGTATAACTCAGAGCAAAAAATCCGATTCCTACCATCAACATTTCTTTGGCTTTGTGGTATTTTTCACCGATAATTGCAGCCGGTGCCATTGCCAAAATCCCAAAAACCATCGCAGGAATATAGACCATCCACAGATCCTTTTTTTCCCAACCGAACTCTTTTTGCATGATAATAGGAATGACCAAAAAAGCCAATGTCATCATCCCTTTTTGTAGCATGTTGGTGATATTCATGCGCATCAAATCTTTGTTTTTCATGATTTGTAGCAATTGACGCTCACTGTTGTCATATTGGTGTTGTATTTTGGGAGGGTTCGCTACTTTTGTAAAGAGCACGACAATAGCAACAATCGTTAAAAGAGCCACGATAAAGAAGAGTTTATCAACGCCCCAATATCCGCCTATCAAAGGGCCTGCCATCATAGAAAAAGCAAACGAGAGCGCGATTGAACTGCCCATGACAGCCATCGCTTTGGCTCGGACTTCTTCTCGTACCATATCGCTAATCATCGCAATCGCTACCGCACCGATAGCTCCGGCACCTTGTACAAAGCGACCAAACATGAGCATATAGATATCGGTTGAAAATCCACAAATCAATGACCCGATGATAAAGATGACCAAGCCGATGGCGATGGTGATTTTTCTCCCGATTCTATCTGATAACATACCAAAGGGAACTTGGAGTACCATTTGGGTGAGGGCATATCCCCCGATGGTAATACCGACTAAAAATTCATTTGAGCCTTTTAAACCTAGTGCATATACTGATAGTACGGGCAATACGATAAAAAGTCCCATAAATCTAAGCGCAACAATTGCCGTGATTGGCATAATAGTTTTCATCATGATAATTTGCCTTATAATTGAAATAAGAGAAATTTTACCCTAATTATACTTAATTCTATTTAATCAATCAGTGCGAAGATCCACTCTTTTATTTTTTCAAGGCTTTCTTTTTCTTTATTACATATAAAAACATAGGGTTTATTTTTCCTGTTTTCTCTGACATCGTGCTCCATTATAGTTAAATCCACATCGACATATGGGGCCAGGTCGGTTTTATTGATGACTAACAGATCACAAAAAAGTAGTCCCGCACCTTTTTTTCTCGGGATATCACCGCCTTGCGCCACATCGATAACATAGAGATAATAATCAATCAATTCATATGAAAAAGTAGCAGAGAGATTATCGCCACCACTTTCTACAAAAATGATATCAGGGTTAAATTTTGCTTCGAGTTCTTGACAAGCTTTTTCATTCATCGAGATATCATCTCTTATGGCCGTATGTGGGCATCCTCCGGTTTCGACGCCTAGTATCATATCATGATGTTCTGGAAGTCTTTTTTTTAGGTAGTTTGCATCCTCAAGTGTGTAAATATCATTGGTGACGATACCTATCTTGTATGTATCTTTTAGCCTGTTGGTTAAGGATTCGATGATGGAAGTTTTACCGCTTCCAACGGGACCTGCGATGCCTATTTTTACGCTCATTTTCTTACCTTTATGTTGCAAATAATTTTGGTTCTAAATTTTTATGTTGGAAAATAATCTCTTCAAACAGTGGATTAAAATTGCTGATATTTTCTGCGCTATTTGCGATCAGTTCTGCAAGTAAATCATCAAACTCAAAAAGGAGTTTTTGAATTTGCGAGGGTTTGATGCGGGAGATTTTTAGCGAGGCATAAGCGATATTGACGATGTTTTTTTTGCACCACAAAAGCAAAAAAGTATCGCAATCGACATCCAATTCGTAGGCGTAAGCACTTAATATCATCAGCTCATTGCCCTCTGCGCTACCCATACGCACTGCTTTAAAATAATCTTTCACGATTTTTTTCTTGATATCAAAATTGATATGTTTGAGATAATTACTTCCCAAATCACGCGATGCACGCGCAATCTCGTAACTTTGCATTGAGGTATATCTCGCATCTTCTTTGATAATGCGCTCTAATTTATCGTTTTGAAGATTTTTATATGCGTTTTTGACATAAGCAAACTCAAATTTTTGATATTGATCTAAAATCAAGTTTAAAAGATAGGCTTTGAGACTTTGTGCATCATTTATGACATCTAAGAGTACATGGGGTTCCAGCCCAAATGAGTGCACAAAACTACCAGAAGGGAAAGAGCCATCGAAGATTTGCACGAGACGACTGAGCGCCTTAGTGTGAATGGTGTGATTTTCCATTGGGATGAAAATATCCTTTCGTTTTTCTGATGCTCACCTGGGGATCTGTGGAAAGAGAGGCGATGATATCGTCGATGGATTGGTCAATTAAAACGGTGATTTTATAATCATCTATCATGATGGGCTGATGACGATTCCCAATCTCATAAGCTGCTTTTGCAAAAGTTACATGATTGCTAAATTCTAAGATGTAGAGCGCATCTTCTATTTTTTTCACTTCTATTTTATATCCATCCTCACACACTAAGACATCATTCACATGGAGATGGGTGAATTTTGCCTTGATGATAAAGGCGACACCGGTATTGGTTACCGCACTCAGGTTTGGTTTTTGCATATCAAACCAGCTCAGTTGCACACGGTCATCTGCTTTGGTTGTTTTTATTATCTCTGTGACTTTTTTTATCATGAACGGACCTAAAATAAAAAGTATTTTTTGGTTAAGGGCAATGCCTCCATTGGATTGGATTCGATTAATTCCCCATTGACTTTGACATCGTAAGTTTCAGGATCGACTTGGATATCTCCGATAAAATCATTTAACTTCATATCTTTTTTACTGATATTTCGAGTATTTTTCACTGGAATCATCACTTTGTCGATTTGCAACTTTTTGCTTAATCCCTTATCTAATGAAACTTTTGAGACAAAAATAGCACTGGTTCTTGATGCTGCTTTGCCCAAGCTTCCAAACATCGGCCGATACAGATTGGGCTCAGGTGTAGGGATAGAAGCATTGGCATCCCCCATGATACTGAGTGCCACAAATCCGCCTTTGATGATGAGATTGGGTTTGACTCCAAAAAATGCGCGATCCCAAAGCACAAGATCGGCCATCTTCCCTACTTCTACACTGCCGACATGTTCACTGATACCACAAGCGATTGCGGGGTTGATAGTGTATTTTGCGATGTATCTCTTGATTCGATTGTTGTCGTTTTGTTCACTATCTCCTTTGAGTGCACCGCGTTGTTTTTTCATACTATCAGCTACCTGCCACGTTCTGATAATCACTTCACCCACGCGTCCCATCGCTTGCGAATCCGAACTTGTCATCGAAATTGCTCCCATGTCATGTAAGACATCTTCAGCAGCAATGGTTTTGCCTCTGATTCTTGATTCTGCAAAGCTGACATCTTCAGGGATCTTTGCGCTCAAGTGATGACATACCATCAACATGTCAAGGTGCTCTTCTATGGTGTTTTTTGTATAAGGGAGGGTTGGATTGGTAGAAGAGGGTAGGATATTGTCCAGACCTGCAACTTTCATAATATCAGGGGCATGGCCTCCTCCGGCACCTTCTGAATGAAAGGTGTGGATGGTTCGGTTTTTAAAAGCGTTGATTGTATTGTCAACAAAACCCGACTCATTGAGTGTGTCCGTGTGGATGGCCACTTGAACATCAAGTTCGTCTGCGACTTTTAAACAGGTATTGATGGCATTGGGCGTGCTACCCCAATCTTCATGGAGTTTTAGCCCCATTGCACCGGCTTCGACTTGTGATTTTAAAGCGTCATAATTGCTACTGTTTCCTTTGCCCATAAAACCAAAATTGAGCGGTAGATCATCGATAGATTCAATCATCTTATGGATATTCCACGCTCCGGGGGTACAAGTCGTGGCATTGGTTCCCGTGTTAGGCCCCGTGCCTCCCCCAATCATCGTGGTGATGCCACTTGAAAAGGCTTCATCGATTTGTCCTGGAGAGATGAAATGGATGTGTGCATCGATGCCGCCGGCTGTGATGATTTTACCCTCAGCGGAGAGGATTTCAGTCTCTGCCCCAATCTCTAAGCCTTCTGTGATGCCATCACAATTGTTCGGGTTACCACTTTTGCCTATCGCTGAGATTTTGCCATTTTTGATGCCGATATCTGCTTTATAAATTCCACTATAGTCGATAATCACAGCATTAGTGATAATGAGATCAGCGGTATTGGTGGCCGTGGGAGATTGGCTCATCCCATCTCGTATGGTCTTTCCGCCCCCAAACTTGCTCTCTTCGCCATAAATCGTAAAATCTTTTTCAATACACGCAATCAAAGCAGTATCGGCGAGACGAAATCGATCTCCCGTAGTGGGACCATACATTGCAGCATATTTTTGTTTTGATAGTTTCATTTTGCTTCTCCCAAAAATGTTGCCAAGCGCTTTAAGGCGCGCTCTTTTGTGTCTTTATCATCCAAATAGCCCTCTACTAAGCCATTGAATCCACTGATGTATCGTTTTCCTGTGAAGTCTACCAAGTCGACTTTTTTAAGGGATCCGGGCTCAAACCGTACAGAAGTTCCTGAAGCGATGCCCAGTCTTTTGCCATAAGCTTGTTCTCTATCAAAAAATAAAAAGGCGTTGACTTCAAAAAAGTGGTAATGTGAGCCGACTTGAATCGGTCGATCACCGCGGTTTTCCACTTCGATGCTAATTGTTTCATTTCCAACATTGAGTTCGATTTCTCCATCGTCTATAAAATACTCTTCCGGTGTGAGTTCAGATTTCTTTGCCGGAATTGGATTGTGGACAGTGACCAGTTTCGTGCCATCATCAAAAGTGGCTTCAGTTTGTACGGTTTCCATCATCGAAGGTACTCCCTCCATGACATCTTCTTCTTTTAAAATCTGTGTGGCACTCACCATGAGTTCACTCACGCTTTTGCCTTCTCTAGCGCCTTCGAGTATAAAAGAGCTAATGATTGCTACAGCTTCGGGGTAGTTGAGCTTTAACCCTTTGTTCTTACGCTCATGTGCTAGCTTTGATGCGGTATAAATCATCAGTTTTTCTTGTTCTTTGTTGGTTAAAAACATCGTTTTCTCCTACGGTTTGCCCAGATTAAATTTACTTTTATTCAGCGTATTTCTGTAAATATTCCAGACCTTGTTGATTTTATTTTTTATGATATACATATTTTCTGCACTCATCGTACCGATAATCATTTTCTTTGTTTTAGTATAACTAAATGATTGAAAACCTTGTAGTGCCAAGGTATCTAAAAAAGCATCATTAGTGCCAGTTTTTATATATAATTTAGCAAATATCAGCATTTTTGTCTCATGGCGTTGCAGATAATTTCGTATATGAGCACCACTGATATCAAAATTTTCATAATACTCCAGCACTCCGTCTATAAAAAATTTGTTACGAATCTGCATCGAAGTAAAATCAAAATTTTCAAAGCTTCGGCCGGAACTTAAAATATCGGTATAAAAGAAGGTGGATTCTTTATCGGCATGGATTTTTAGAAATTGAATCAATTTTGAACTTTTATATAAAATCAACTCATCATTGATAAATTCACAATTTGAATTATTGAGAGATAAGGCGATAGTATTGATACTAAATTCTTGGGTTGAGGGGTAGACTTTTGTTGCCGATTCTGTTGAAAAAATCACGCTTGAATTCTCCAACGCTATTTTAGTACGCCACTTGTCACCAGGAAAGATTCCTTCTCCGACACATAGGAGTTTGATGTAGTTTTCTTCATCACAAAAGTGATAATATCGTGCAGGAAGTTTGAGTTTTGTGAGTCTAAATATATTCTCTTTGAACTCTAAAGCGATGCTCATCTTATACCGACAAAAACTGTTTGATTAGAGAATCACTTAATGCTGCTATTTCTCCATTTGCAACTGTTTTACCGCGTTCGATGATATAAAATTCATCGCCATGTTTTCTTGCAAAGGGTAATTTTTGCTCAACCAATACGACGGTCAGTTTCTCTTCTTTGGTGAGATAGTCGATGACGCCTCCGATTTGTTGGACGATGTTGGGTTGGATTCCCTCTGAGGGTTCATCTAGTATCAAAAGTTTTGGTTCCAGACATAAGGCTCGGGCGATGGCGAGTTGCTGCTGCTGTCCTCCACTAAGATCGCCGCCTTTTCGCTTCAACATCTCTTTTAAAACAGGAAAGAGTTCATAAATCTTATCGGGCACTTTTCTGAGATTATTTCGATTGCCTAGTAATCCAATCTCAAGATTTTCTTTGACGGATAGGTTCGAGAAAATCTCCCTGCCTTGTGGCACATATCCGATTCCCAGCCCCGCTCTTTTATCAGAACCTAGTTTTGAGATATCATCTCCTTCATATAAAATTACACCGCTTTTTATGGGGAGCAATCCCATGATGACTTTGGTGAGCGTTGTTTTTCCCACGCCATTTCTTCCCATGATACAAGTACATTTTGCAGGTTTTATCTCCAAGCTTAGATCCCACAAAGTGTGACTTTCTCCATAAAATTGATTGGCTTTATTTATTTTTAACATATCACTCACCTAAATATACTTTTCTAACTTTTTCATTCTCTTGGATGCTGGTTATTGGCCCTTCTGCTAGGACAGAGCCTTCATGTAATACCGTTACTTTTTTGGCGATACTTCGGATAAATTCCATGTCATGTTCGACGACCACGACGCTATTGGTTTTGGCGAGATTGGTTAAGATTTCACCGGTTTTCTCAACCTCAGCGGGTGTCATGCCAGCCACAGGTTCATCTACAAGTAGGAGCTTTGGTTCTTGGATGACGAGCATGCCAATTTCCAGCCACTGTTTCTGGCCGTGTGAGAGAATACTGGCTTTTTTGTTATAAAAATCTTGTAATCCGATTAATTCCATCACTTTTTCGATTTTATCTTTTTCGTCTCCACTCATTTTAGCAAATAAGGTTTTAAAAAATCTTTTGTCTGCTTTCATAGCAAGTTCCAAATTTTCAGAAATACTGTGTCCATCAAACACGGTTGGTTTTTGGAATTTTCTACCGATGCCTATCTCCGCGATTGAAGGCTCATCCATCTCAAGGAGATTGACCGCTCGCCCAAATATCACATCTCCGGTTTGGGGTTTCGTTTTGCCGGTAATCACATCCATCATAGTGGATTTTCCCGCGCCATTAGCGCCGATGATGCATCGAAGTTCTCGGTAATTGACGGTTAAACTCAGCGCATTGAGTGCTTTAAAACCATCAAAACTCACGGTGACATTATCCAGATACAAGATACGCTCTCCACTTTCTAGTTTTCCGACATTGTCGGCATTATTGGATTTAAGAAAGAACATGGGTTGCCTTTTTTTTGTTTCGATAGATTTCTAATTTTGACATCAGTCCGACGATGCCTTTTGGTAAAAATAGTGTTGAGACAACAAACAATCCGCCAAGAGCGTAAAGCCAAACCTCCGGTAGGGCAGACGTAAAGTAAGTACTTGCATAGTTGACGATAAAGGCACCGATGATTGCACCATAGAGTGTTCCTCTTCCTCCAACAGCCACCCAAATTACGATTTCGATTGAAAAAAGCGGTGAAAAGAGGCTGGGATTGATGATGCCCACTTGAGGGACATAAAGTGCTCCTGCGATACCAGCAAAGATAGCAGAGACCACAAAGATAAAAAGTTTGTATTGTTGCACCTTATAGCCCAAAAACCTCACACGGCTTTCAGAATCACGAATGGCAATACAAACGCGACCTAGCCTTGAATTGATTATAAATCTGCTGATCATGTAAGCTATGAGAAGTGCCAAAAAAGAGAGGATTAACAGCGTGACGCGTGTCGCATCGCTATCAAGATTGAATCCTAAAATATCTTTAAAATCTGTTAAGCCATTGTTGCCACCAAGTCCCATGTCATTTCTAAAAAAAGCAAGCATGAGGGCATAAGTCAAAGCTTGTGTGATGATTGAGAGATAAACACCCGTGACTCTGGACCTAAAGGCGAGCCATCCAAATACAAAAGCTAAGAGTCCTGGGACGAGGGCGACCATAAACATACTAAAAAAGAAATGATTAAATCCGTGCCAGAACCAAGGCAAGGCTTTGAGGTTCATAAAAACCATAAAGTCTGGTAGTAGTGGATTACCATAAACCCCACGATCTCCGATTTGTCGCATGAGATACATACCCATGCCATATCCGCCTAGTGCAAAAAATGCGCCATGACCCAGACTTAAAATTCCGATATATCCCCAGACTAAGTCCAGAGCAAGGGCTAAAAGAGCAAAGGTGATGTATTTCCCCAACAAGGTCACCAAGTATGTTGAAGAATAAAAGATTGAATCATGAGAGACAAATAGATTGGTAATCGAAACAAAGGCCACAATTAAAAAAAGAAGGGAAAGTACGATTTTTCCGCCCTTGTCACCATCTAAAATCTGTAATACTATAGGTTTTCTTGTTTTCATATTTTAATCCTGCGCATCGCGACCCTTTTGCGGAAAGAGTCCGCGAGGTCGTTTTTGTATAAATAAGATGATAAAGACAAGGATGATGACTTTGGCCAATACGGCCCCCGCGACCGGCTCGATAAACTTATTGATCTCTCCTAGTGTCAAAGCACTAATGAGCGTGCCCCAAAGATTACCCACGCCTCCAAAGACGACGACCATAAATGAATCAACGATGTAAGATTGTCCAAGATTTGGTCCGACATTGGTGAGTTGGCTCAGGGCTACTCCTGCGATTCCTGCAATTCCGGAGCCCAAGCCAAAAGTGAGGGCATCGATGAGTCCCGTTCGGATGCCCATGGCTTGCGCCATTTCACGATTTTGTGTGACAGCGCGTACTTTTAATCCTAGAGATGTTTTATTTAAAAGTAGTAAAATTCCTGCAAAGACTAAAAGGGCAAAAATAATAATATAGAGCCTGTTATAGGTTAAAGAGAGTGCCCCGTTTATCTCCCAAGCGCCACTCATCCATTGTGGGGTTTTGACCTCTTGATTGAGAGGGGAGTAGATACTTCGCACCAATTGTTGCAAAATTAAACTGATTCCAAATGTAGCCAAAAGGGTTTCTAATGGTCTGCCATAAAGATGCCTGATGACAAGGCGCTCCAGGATAATACCAATCAGGCCACTCACGATAAATGCAAGAGGAATTGCAAGGATGACTGAGTATTCTGTCATATTCGGTAATATTTGTTGCAGGGTATAAGTCGTGTACGCGCCAATCATCATCATCTCACCATGGGCCATATTGATTACCTTCATCACACCAAAGGTAATCGCCAGTCCGATAGCAGCAAGTAAAAGAATCGAGCCTAAGCTCAGTCCAAAAAATGCTTTTTCAACAAAGGCATAAAAAGATTTCTTGGATTGAATGGTGGCGATTGCGGTGGCTGCTAGTTTTTTGATTTCTTGATTTGCGCTTGTGTCATGTAACTTTTGCAGTGCCTCCAAAGCTTGAGGAGAGAGGAAATCACCCAATTTTTGAACGGCTACTAATTGCTCGGCTTGCGTGCCGTAATTTACTTGTAAGATACTCTTCGCTTCTCCTAACACCCGAATTACTGATGCATCTTTTTCGCTTTTTAGTGCTTTATTGATCAAAACCATTGAGTCTTGGTTTAAATTTTTTAAAATATTTTTTGCAGATTTTAGCCTGGTATCTTGATTCTTTGAAAAAAGGTTTAAATCCGCAAGACGACTTCTTGTGATACTTCTTAATTTATTATTAGTTTTGACACGTTGAAGTAGATACTTACTCATCGGTTTCAATCTCTTTTTTGTCATAAGATCGATGATTTCGTAAGCATCTGTATCTTTTTTAATTACAACAACAAATTTTTTGCTCTCTTTTATAAAGTAAAGAGTTCCATCAAGCAAAGAAGTAAACAAAGTATGTAGTACTTCATCATTTGAGTATTGTTGAGCAAGTTTTTGTATTGTTTGCTCTTTTTGTTTAAAACTATAGCTTTTTGTAAAAGGATACAGTTCACTCACAAAATCGCTAGAGAAGAGTGATGAAAATAATAATAAATTTAAAAGTATGATTTTTATAAATAGTTTCATATTGTTCCAGTATAGGTGACCGGGAAGATCCCGGCCAAGATATTATTTAAAGTTTTGTCCTGAGCATTTTCCGGTTTTTACATTGTAATTACCGCAACTTAAAGGTTTTCTCCAATCTGAAATCAAATCTTTACTTCCCGGTAGAAAATCACTCCAAGCATCGCCAACAACTTCACCTGGTGTTCTCCAGACCGTTTGAAATTGACCATTTCCTTGGATTTCACCGATAAATACCGGCTTTGTCAAGTGGTGATTTGGCATCATCGTAGCAATTCCGCCAGTTAAATTTGGTACGGAAACTCCGACCATGGCATCAATCACAGCGTCTGGTTTTGTGGTTCCTGCTTTCTCAACAGCTTTAACCCACATGTGAAATCCGATATAAGTCGCTTCCATTGGATCATTGGTGACCGCTTTTGGATTTTTGGTAAATGCTTTCCAATCCGCTATAAACTTCGTGTTTGCCGGACTCTCAACGCTTTCAAAGTAATTCCAAGCGGCAAGATGACCTACTAGTGGTTTAGCATCAAGGCCTGAAAGTTCTTGCTCACCAACAGAAAATGCAACCACAGGGATATTTTCTGCGCTGATTCCTTGATTTGCCAATTCTTTATAAAAAGGAACATTAGCATCTCCATTTATTGTAGAAACCACGGCAGTCTTTTTGCCACTGCTTCCAAACTTTTTGATTTTTGAGACAATACTTTGCCAATCTGAATATCCAAATGGGGTGTAGTTGACCATAATGTCACTATCTTTGACGCCTTTTGATTTCAAATACGCTTTTAAGATTTTATTTGTGGTTCTTGGGTAAACATAATCAGTTCCTGCTAATACCCATCTTTTAACGCCAACTTCATTCATAAGATAATCAACCGCAGGGATGGCTTGCTGGTTAGGAGCCGCTCCCGTATAAAAGACATTTCTAGAAGATTCTTCGCCTTCGTATTGGACGGGATAAAACAAAATACCATCTAATTCTTGGACAACAGGAAGTACAGATTTTCTTGAAACGGATGTCCAACAGCCAAATGTCACGGCCACTTTATCTTTACTTAATAATCCTCGCATCTTTTCAGCAAACAAAGGCCAATTTGATGCAGGGTCCACAACAACAGGCTCAAGTTTTTTACCCAGGACGCCACCTTTTTTGTTTTGCTCTGCAATTAACATCAAAACAGTATCTTTGAGTGCTGTCTCTGAAATCGCCATCGTGCCTGAAAGAGAATGTAGCACTCCAATTTTAATTGTATCGGCAGCTTGTATCGTGAAACTCATACCAATGAACGCTAGTATGGATAAATATTTCGAAAGTATCTTTACCATGTTTTTCTCCTATTTTTTTTTAGAAAACGAATTTCTGATTAGGATTATACAAAAGTAAATATCATTATTATACATAATAGTGATTAAATAGTAATCATATAAAGTTATAATGTTTAATTATAAGGCTTTTTACTCATGAGTCTCTCATCTTTTATTCCTCGTCCTATGGTGAAGTGGTATAAAGATTGAAACGTGTCTGATTTGAGTCCTAAGAGTGTGTGAAAAATATCATCTAAAAAACAGCCGATTCCCGTAGCACTGAGACCCAGAGACGTTGCTTCTAGATAGAGTTGTTGTCCGATGGCTCCACATTCCCAATACAACTCTTTGTAACGGTGCGTCCCCTTTTGTGAGATTTCATCATGAAAATGACAAAGCATCCCCAAGCTAAAGGCGGAGTCACTGGCGATGGCTTGCGCGCAGGAGATATTCCTCGCACTCGTTTTAAAATCCCCCCTTTTTAGTAGATACAAATTTTCATCTCTTTTTTCCCAAGAAAAAGAGGGATGCATCGATTGTTGTAATTTTTCTTTGAACGTGGCCTCTCTTATATAAATATAAAGCCCCTCTTTCAAACCGGTGATTCGATGCGCAAAGATGATGAGGTTGATGGCATTATCAAGCCCGCTAAAGCATTCGCGGGTACTCTCAAGCATAATCATAAACTCTTTGTACGTGATGTTACTCTTATGTTGATCCATCACTTGGGCACTTCTTCTTTCTAAAATTACCTCTTTGGCTTCTTTTTTGCATTCGCGCAGGAGGTTAGATATCTTTTGAGTTTTAGTTTTTTGAATCGATGCATGCGTTGCTTTTTCGATGATATCAATCAAAGGCCATGATTGATAATTTTGGGCGATATGATTGGCGATGGTCTCCACATTGGGGAATAGATTTTGAAGTAGTGGCGCAATCTCAGGTAGGTTTTCAGGTTTTTGCGAAGAAATGAGTAGCAGCATCTCTGGCGCCTCTTTTTCATTTTCATTAAAACGTTGTGGTTGATCAAAGCCAAAAATTTTAGAGATTTGAGTGTCGCTGATTGCTCCGATGAGTTGATGATGCCAGCCTAATGTTTGTGCGCTGATTTGAAGAGCTCTGAGTGCATGTCCTGCATCTAAAAGACAATAACGAAACGCGCGCTCACCATATTTCCAAATCTCTCGGTAGAGGATAGAGGAGATAGCGATAAAAAAAGAATCTTTAGGTAAATGGTTCCAAATATCACTTTCAAATGTTCCTAAAATCTCTAAGCTATGATTTTTTGGTGCATAGTGCGTTAGTGTTGTTTGGGTGCTGATATCATGACATGGTGGCAAGATCAAATAGCCCTCACTCGGGTGCAAATTGCCACTAGAAGCATTGCAGCGCAGAGCCCATTCATTGAAGCCATCTGTCTTGATAGCCGCAAGAGCGAGTGAAAATTGCAAAAATTGCGATAGCGTGTCAATATTGAGTTCGCGGGCTAGTAGCGTGTCGGTGAAAAGATCATGATAAGCAGGTGTTTTTGCCTCTATCATGATAGGAAGTTTTCGTGTTGGTGCCCCTTGATAAAAGCGGTAAGGGTCGGGTTGATTGGCCCAATCCATATAGCCCAAAGAGCGCGCGTACCTTGAGTATGAGTGCTTTGTCTGTTCGTGATACTCAAAAATGTCTTCAACTTTTTGATTCATTTCTAAACCTTATTGATAATTAATATTAATATTGATATGATGCCGTAATATTATACTACATTATATAAAAATAAATTTTAAACCGAAGGATTCGTGCCATGCAAATTGTGTTAGATTTCTTTATTTCATTGATGATGCTCAGTAATGCTATGGCGCCTTATATTTTATTTGGACTGCTATTTGCGGGGATTTTACATGAGATTGTCCCACAAGATCTTGTAAGCCGACATTTAGGTAAAGGCAATATCTTCTCAGTGATAAAAGCCACGCTTTTTGGGATTCCCCTACCGGTTTGTTCTTGTGGTGTGGTGCCCTTGGCTACGGGGATCAAAAAAAGTGGTGCGAGTAAAGGAGCGACACTCTCATTTTTAATCTCCACCCCCATCACTGGTGTGGATTCGATTTTGGCAACCTATGGTATTTTTGGTTTTGTTTTTACGATTTATCGCGTGATTACCTCGATTGTGATTGCAATGATTGCCGGTATTTTGACAAATTTTTTTGATAAAGAGGCACCGATAAAAGCGCCAAAATTCTCCATGAAAGTGACGCCTTTAAAGGGTGTGAATTTTCATAAAACATCGTTTATTAAATCATCACAACCACAGGGTGTTCATAAAAAATTCTCTTTTAAAAAGGCATGGCATTATAGTTTTGTCACCCTTTTGAGTGATATCGCAAAACCTCTGTTTTATGGGCTGATTTTGGGTGCTCTGATTAGTATCATGATCCCTCAAAATCTTAGTGATATATTGATGACCCATGCGTGGATTGCGTATCTATTGTCTATCGCCATTGCCGTGCCGATGTACGTTTGCGCCACAGCATCTCTTCCTATCGCCGCCTCACTCATGCTCTCAGGGGTGAGTGCGGGTGCTGCTTTTGTATTTTTGTGTGCAGGTCCGGCTACAAATATCGTGACGATGGGTGTGGTAAAAAAGATTTTGGGCTCAAAATCACTCTATATTTATCTCTGTAGCATTGTCATAGGGAGTATTGTTTTTGGTTTAGGTCTGGATTATCTCTTTGATATTGCCAAGATTAATCCCATTACTTTGATTGATGGCTCTGAAGATTTGGGTTGGATTTCTGATGTTAGTAGCGTGATATTATGGGGATTATTGATCTATTTTTTATTTAAAAAGTCCAAAATCAAAACCGCATGATTAGTGGGTCAATAAATCTAACATTTTATCTATTTTCTGCTTTTTAATGCCACTACTTTTTTCTTTTAAAAACCCAAGCCATCGTACGACTGCTTTCTTATAGCCGCGGAAGGATGCCGCGTTGATGATTTCATGGATTTGTGATTCATTCAAATGTTTTCGCATCAATGAGGCAGCAATAAGCAAAGAAGATGTTTTTGGCATTTTTTGGATAGATTGAAAGGCTCCTTGAAAATCTTCTTTTTGCATTGCGGTAACAAAATCACCATATTGTGGAGGTAGATTTTTGATGGTGATGTTATCAAAGTTTTTTTGTAGCATATTGTAGTAATCCCAAGAACTATGCTCAGGGTCTAACATGTCACGGATTGCTTTGTATTCAGAGCAAGGATCATCGATTAAAACGGCGATATGCAAAGCACAAGTTCCCAAGTATATCTTGGACAATGGTCTCAAATCCGCACTGCTTTTTGCATTTTTGATAGCACTGTTTAGTGATGCTGACGCGAGGGCGGTTTCCCCTTTGAGATAATAATCGCTATAACGCTCAAATGCAGTAGCCGCGTTTTTTCGCCACATATCTTGTGGTGTTGTCTTAAAAGAGCATCCCGTGAAAATCAATAAAAATAGTATCAAAATAGTACTTCTCATGGCAGTGTCACCTTGTGTTTCTCTTCTTCGACGATACGGTTAATCGTGTCGATGAGTGTGTTTGTTTTGTCAACACCCAAGAGAATTTGTTCCTTGAGCAAGACGACATCTTGATCGGATTTTCCAAGAGTATTGACAAGGTTGTCTAAGGTTTTTAATTTTTGTTTGATATCTTGTAAAATATCATTAATATGATGAGGGATTTTTTTGCTTGGGGTGATGATATCATGATCGACTTCTTTTAAGAGTGTATTGAGTTTTATTGTGATTTGTTTTATCTCCTGCATGCTCTCTTTGAGTGATGTTATGGTTTGGATGATATTGTGACTGCTTTGGCGTTCTCCGGTCATAGCTTCGATGAGGGAATCTTTTTGGGCAAGTTTGCCACTGATTGTCTCAACATTTTTGAGAGTATTAATAAACGCACCATGAGGGTCGGCGATTTCTTTAGTGAGCATGTCAATATTTTTAATCATGTCTTTGACATCAAGGAGTACCGGTTGAAGGGCTACGATGAGTGAGTCAATATCATCTTGGACTTCATAACCTAAAATAGCATGAGGCGAGAGAGGTGGATTATTGGCCTCTGATATGAGTGAAATCGTAGATTCGCCTAATAGGGGCTTTGTCAATTTAAGATAGGAATGGTAATTAATCCACTTTTGATACTCTTTATTGACTACAAATTGTACAAAAGCTCGTCCCGCATAAGTCAAGTCTATTTGGCTAATATATCCAATTTCAAATCCAGAATATTTAATGGGCGTGCCGACATTTAAATTCTCTACACTGGTGGCATAAAAGGCATAAGAGTATTTTTTCTCAAACATTCCTTTGTGCTTTAGGACAAAATAGACTGTGGCACCAAGCGCTACAATGGTAAAAATTGTAAAAATTCCTACGGCTATCCTCATTTTATTATATGACATTGTTTATCCTTATAATAATGATTTGATTCAAGATCGACGATCTCCACATCCTTTTCATCTAAAAGCTCAAACATTTCAAAAATACAATCAATATCGTTGTGTTCATCGAGTATCATAAACGGTCTGTCGATGACAATCATGTTGTAATCACTCACATGGGCTCTTAAATACTTTACTTTTATTATATCTTTTCTACTCAGCTGATGCGGTTTTTTGTCTCGAATGGTTTCAATATGACATTTTTTTAAGAGTTCCATCACCTTGATGATAGCCACATTGACACTGCAACGATTGTGATATTCCAAAATCAATGCAATATTGTCTATTACCGTGAGATTTGCGAGCAAAGGGGTATTTTTGCTAATAAGTGCCACCTCTTTGTGCTTCAAATATTGTTGCAATAGAGCGACTTCACTAAATAGTTTTATAGATACTGTATGGTTAATGATATCACCTCCGTAACAACAATAAAAACAAAAAGCACCATCATCGTTTTTGAGATAAAAAGAGGAATTTCGATATACCTTTTTTTGATAATAGAGCCTGAAAAGCTGGGAATAACAATAATAATGAATCCAAAAAACAGACATTTGAGAGTAAATAATACAATATCTTTGATACTGACAACTTTCACGAGCATTGCAATAAACGTATCAAATTTCATATTAATAGAAAAAAACATAAAAACATACCCACTGAGAATCATAATGACAGAAAAGAGAATAGCAAGCGACAAAAAGCTGATCATACTCGCGATAGCTCTGGGTGTAAATTGATAATTCATGTCATGAATCTTATAGCGCTTCAAGCTATTAAATTCATTATTGACACGCATTCTCGCTATTTTGATACCCACTCGCAATCCCGTACGAAGAGAGATAAAAAGCGCCATAAAAAAAGGTACAAATTCTACTATGATAAATTTGACAATAATAGTGCTAAGAGAATTTTGCAAGCCATATCGCAGAGATAAATCTACAATAAAGCCCATAAAAAGAGCGCCAAATATGATAGCGGAGAGTAAAAAAACCGGCAATACTTGGATGGAGGTGTAATAAATTTCTTCTATTAATATTTTTTTGCTCGCAGGATTATAACTTTTGGGATTAAAGATATGGAAGAAACATATAATAGAAAATTTATAAAGGTCGATAAAGTGTTTCACATTATCCACAACAACATCGCCAATATTTTCAAAAAATCTGAACAAAATCCCTCCAATCGAAAAAGATTTATTTAGATTATAGCAGTAACTAAAGAAAAAAAGATTAAAATAAAATATTTTATGATAAAGGGGAGATGATGAAGCACGTCAAAGTGATGATATTGTGTGTCTTCGGGGCAAGCGTTTTGTATGGTGCTAATACTTTGATAGAAAAAGCTAAAGAGCATGGTTTACGCGCGATTCCTGACAATAAAAAGGAGCTTTTAAAGCTCATCGATGATCCCAAAGATCCCATCACCGATGCCAAGGTTATTTTGGGCAAAAAACTCTATTTTGATCCCCGACTCTCAAAAAGTGGGCTAATCAGCTGCAATACCTGTCATAATCTTGGTTTAGGAGGGGTTGATGGGCTTAGCGTGGCCATTGGTAACCAATGGACCCCAAATCCACACCACTTGAATTCTCCTACGGTGTATAACTCCGTATTTTTTAGTGCCCAATTTTGGGATGGCAGAAGCCCCCATTTGGCTGATCAAGCGATGGGTCCCACGCTAGCCGATGCGGAGATGGCTGCTACTCCCGAGCACATTGAAGGGGTGGTTACTTCCATTCCTGCTTATGTGAGCGCATTTAAAAAAGCTTATGGTGCGAATGTAAAGATTGATTTTGCCAAGATTACATCAACCATTGCTGTTTTTGAACGAATCTTAATTACGCCATCACGTTTTGATAAATTTCTCAATGGCCATAAAGAGGCTCTGTCAAAAGCTGAAAAAGAGGGGTTAAATATCTTTATTGATAAAGGGTGTGCGGCTTGTCACACCGGCATTGCTTTAGGTGGGACGATGCAACCTTTTGAAATAGCACAAAAGTATAAATTTGCTAATGTGGGTGATTTTAAAGGGGATAAAAATGGCATGGTAAAAACGCCGACCTTGAGAAATATCACAGAAACCGCTCCCTATTTTCACAATGGCGAGGTGTGGTCACTCAAAGAAGCTATTAAGATGATGGGAAGTATCCAACTGGGTATTACCATTGATGATAAAGATGCCTCAAAAATCGAGACATTCTTAAAGGCACTCAAGGGTAAAAAACCGCTCATAACCTATCCCCAATTGCCTGAGAGTACGGCTACGACTCCTAAGCCTATTAATTAATGTTACAGCTGCATACTAAGGGGTGACAATATCGTTTTTCCCCTTGGCGTGTAGCGCCATCCTCATAAATTTGATTTCCTTTTTAAAAAAATGCTATTTTTTAAACAAAAAATAGATAGAATTTTTGCAAAATATTGAAACTTCTCCCGGTGATTTTGGGACATAAAGGGAATGTATTGAAAATTATTTTGGCCACAGCAAACCAAGGGAAAATCAAAGAGTTTAAATCTTACCTACAAGGGGGACAAGTGTACTCCTATGAGGAAGTGCTTGAGCCCTTTGAGATTATAGAAGATGGAACTAGTTTTAAAGAAAATGCGCTCATTAAAGCCAAAGCTGTTTATGAAAAGCTCTCAGACAAAGAGGCGATTGTCTTAGCCGATGATAGCGGTATTAGTGTTGATGCACTCGGGGGAGAGCCGGGAATTTATAGTGCACGATATGCTGGAGATGAGGCAAATGCGGCGCAAAATCTTGATAAACTTATCAAAACACTAAAAGAAAAAAATCTCTCAAGAACACCCGCACACTACACCGCAGCGATTGCTTTGGTATGTGATGCCGGCGCATTTTGTGTGCATGGTTGGATGTACGGCCATGTGATTGATGAGAAGCGAGGCAATCATGGTTTTGGGTATGATCCAATATTTGAACCCATAGGCTATGATAAGACACTGGGTGAGTTGGATGCGGATGTCAAAGCGCAATTTTCTCATCGCTCACGCGCCTTAAAACATGCAAAAATAATACTAAAAACTTTAAAGAGGTAAAATCTATGGCAAATGTATTGATTATCGGAGCCGGTGGCGTGAGTCGAGTCGCTACCAAAAAATGTGCCATGAATCATGATGTTTTTGAGCACATTACATTGGCAAGTCGCACAAAATCAAAGTGTGACCAAATCGCAAAAGAGATCAAAGCATCACTGGGGGTCTCAATTGACACGGCACACGTTGATGCTGATGATGTTGATGCGCTGGTGGCGTTGATTGAGAAGGTAAAACCTGACCTTGTGATGAATATTGCATTGCCTTATCAAGATTTAACCATCATGGACGCTTGTATTCAGACGCAAGTGGATTATTTAGATACCGCAAATTATGAGCACCCTGATGTGGCAAAATTTGAGTATAAAGAGCAATGGGCACGCGATGAAAAATTTAAAAAAGCTGGCATTTTAGGGCTTTTAGGAAGCGGATTTGACCCAGGTGTCACCAATGTTTTTTGTGCCTATGCGCAGCAGTATCTTTTTGATGAAATTCATACTATCGATATTTTAGATTGTAATGCGGGCGATCACGGCTATGCTTTTGCGACCAATTTCAATCCTGAAATTAATCTACGGGAAGTGAGTTCAAAGGGGCGATATTGGCAAAAAGATGAAAAGGGACAGGGACGATGGATTGAGACCGAACCGATGGCTATCAAGATGGTATGGGATTATCCACAAATTGGTCCAAAAGATAGCTACCTTCTCTATCATGAGGAGCTTGAATCTTTGAGTAAAAATATTAAAGGACTCCAAAGAATACGATTTTTTATGACCTTTGGAGAGAGTTATCTCACCCACATGAAGTGTTTGGAAAATGTGGGGATGCTCAGAATCGATGAAGTCGAAGTCAATGGCGTGAAAGTCGTCCCGATGGAGCTTTTGGCAAAACTCTTGCCTGACCCTGCAAGTCTTGGAGCCCGAACGGTGGGTCAAACCAATATTGGCTGTGTGATTGAAGGTCTCAAAGATGGCACGAAGAAAAAAGTTTATATTTACAATGTGTGTGACCATCAAGTCTGCTATAAAGAGACGGGGGCACAGGCGGTTAGTTATACCACTGGTGTGCCAGCGATGATTGGTGCGAAGATGATATTAGAGGGGAAATGGAGTGGCACAGGTGTTTTTAATATGGAAAATTTTGATGCCAAGCCTTTTATGGAAGCACTCAATGCTCAAGGATTGCCATGGCATATTATCGAAATGAACCCCGATGAAACGTATGAGGTGTAAGAGCAAGCCAAAAATTTTACACGATGTGTCAGCTTTAGTGCGAGAAATATCATGAGGGACTTGTCCCCCATTAAAGGAGCGTTAAATGAAAAATGAACTGATGGTCGTATGGACGACTGACAACAAAGAGACCATCCATCATATGGTGTTTCTCTATACGCTTAATGCAAAATTACAAGGTTGGTTTGATGAGGTGACACTTCTTATTTGGGGTGCATCACAGCGAACTTTAATCGAAGATACCGAGCTTCAGATGAAAATCAAAGAGATGAGCGATGCGGGAGTGAACGTCAAAGCCTGTCAAAAATGCAGTGAGGATTTAGGTATCAAAGATACGTTACAAAGTTGTGGTGTTGAAGTCTTTTATACGGGAGTATTACTCAGTGATTGGCTAAAAAGCGGTAAACCGATTATCACGATTTAGCCGACCATATCTGCATGCCCAAAAAGGATTGGCTCTTTGGGATCTTTGAGGTGCTTGAGCAGAATATTTTTGGCCTTTTGTTTGGTCGCATCATCAAAGTAGATCATCATATTTCTCGAAAAGATATAATCAAATTTGGGAAGATTCATAAAATGAGGATCAAAGATATTCATGCGTTCAAATGAGACATTTTGTTTGACAAAGGCTTTGAGCTCATAACTCTCATTTTTTTGAGTAAAATATTTATTGATGAGCGTGTCCTCAACCCGATGAAGGCTTCGTTTGTTATATAGCGCTTGTTTGGCTTTAAGAATGGCTTTATTACTGATATCAACTCCGGTGATATGAAAACGTTCTGCGTCAATTCCTGCTTCTAGTAGCAAAATGGCGATAGAGTAGGGCTCTTCTCCTGAGGAGCACGGAGCACAGAGGATTTGAATCTTTTCTTGTCGTTGTATGGCTTTTGAAACCATCGCTTTGATTTGTCTGATTTCTCTAAAAAAATAGGTCTCATTGACAGCAAAAGTATCGATTAATTTTTGCTTTAATTCATAATTTCCACGTATCTTTTGGATACAATCATCAAAGGTATAAATTTCATGATTGCGACAAAATATCATGAGCTTATTGGTGACAATATCTTTTTTATTGAGAAAATCAATACCGGTTTCTTCTTTGAAATACGTGATAAATGGATCGATATTTGTAAAATTTTCTATTGGAGGGAGTGCCTCTTTTGGGGGTAATTTCTTTTTTTTCTTCCAAAAACCAAACATCTAAAACCTATTAATCGCGTCACAAATTTGATTGATGTCATATTGTTTTATATCCGGATTGAGTTCAAATGCAGCTTTTGGCATTCCATAGACAATCGCACTAGATTCAGCTTCTGCGATGCAATGGGCCTTGGCGTGATACAGATTCAAAGCCCCCTTTGCGCCATCATTACCGATACCCGTTAGAATGATACACAGGACTTGAATCATCTCACTAAAGGCTACGACTGAATTAAAAAGTACATTGATATTAGGAGAGTAAGTATGCGGTTGTGTGCTTTTGGAAAAATACAAAGAAGAGAATTTTTTGATAATTTGGGTACTTTGCGAGAGTAGATAGATTTTTTTATTTTCGATACACGCGCCATCACGTGCTTGGAGTATCTCTATGGATGTATTGTTATTGAGATAATCCATAAAACTTGAGACATAGGCCTCTTGCATGTGTTGTGCGATGATCATAGCGGCATCAAAATCTGGACGGAGTGATTTGATTATTTTTTCTATCTGTCCCGGTCCACCAGTGGATGCGCCTATTAAGATTAATTTTTGTGTATTCAAATGCAACTCTTTATCTAATATTTTAAAATTATATAATAAAATAATAAAAAAAAAGGAATAAAATGGTCAAAAATATCACTGAATACGAATTTACACCTTTAGAATCAGGGGTTGGTGGCTCTATGAGTGTCTTAATCGGCAATGACAAAGCACCTCATTTTGCAATGAGAAAGTTTATCATCAAGCAAGGCGGTTCCATGCCACTTCATACCAATAGTGTTGAACATGAGCAATATGTCCTTAATGGGAGTGCTAAAGTCGTGATTGGAGACGAAGAGAGTATCGCAAAAAAGGATGATGTGCTTTTTATCCCAGCAGGTGTGGCACACTCTTATGATGTGATTGGTGATGAAGATTATGAATTTTTATGTTTAGTCCCTAATATGGAAGATGAGATTAAAATCCTTTCATGAAACAAACCATCCTCATCACCGGATGTTCCTCGGGGATTGGCTACTTTTGTGCCAAAGCACTGCATGATTTAGGACACAGCGTTTATGCCACAGCCCGTGCTGATCATGATGTCGCGCGTTTGCAACATGAAGGCTTAACAAGTTTCAAACTCGATGTCACGAGCGAAGCGGATATTCAAGCAATGATTGCAAAAATTGAGCAAGAAAATGGTGTGATTGATGTGCTTTTTAATAATGCAGGATATGGACAACCCGGAGCCTTGGAGGATTTGAGCGTGGCGGCACTCAAAGCACAGTTTGAGACTAATGTGTTTGGCAACTTTGCCCTCACAAAAGCAGCTCTAAGATTACTTCGTAAATCTGAGAATCCAAAAATCGTGCAAAATAGCTCTATTTTAGGCTTTATCGCACTAAAATATCGTGGCGCTTACAATGCAAGCAAGTATGCGATAGAGGGCTTAAGTGATACGTTGCGGCTTGAATTGGAACCCTTTGGTATCAAAGTTTGCTTGATTGAACCCGGTCCCATACATAGTGCGTTTAGAAAAAATGCTTATGCTAAATTTAAAAGCCACATCAGGGTGGATGGCAGTTTTTATGAAGCCGATTATAAAAGCGCCATCAAAAGATTTGAATCAACTGAAGATGACAGTTTTACACTGAGTGAGCGCGCGGTGTATGAGGTGCTTCTAAAAATCATCAATGCAACAAATCCAAAACCGCGGTATCGTGTGACTTTCCCGACGACGCTGCTTTGGTTTTTAAAACGGATTTTGAGTACAAAAATGTTAGATAAGGTATTAAAACGTGTTTGAAAATCTAAAAACTCCCAGTTATGTCTGTTTTGAGGAATTGCTTGAGAAAAATCTTAAACTTCTCTCTGATGTTAAAGCGCAAAGTGGTGCCAAAATCCTCTTAGCGCTCAAAGGATTTTCGTTTTATCATCTAGAACCACTTGTCTCAAAATATTTGGATGGGTGTTGTGCGAGTGGATTATGGGAAGCCAAGCTCTCAGCTGAAAAATTCAAGGGTGAAACCCACACCTATTCGCCGGCTTTTAAAGAAGAGGAGATTGATGAAATTCTCTCCCTCTCCCATCATGTTGTCTTTAACTCCTTTGCGCAGTGGGAAAAATACAAAGACAAAGCGTTGGGTCAAACATCGTGTGGTCTGCGTATCAATCCTGAAGTCTCGTGTGCTCCAGTAGAGCTGTACAATCCGTGTGGCTTATACAGCCGGTTTGGCGTGACCCAAAAGGAGTTTGACGAAAAACTTTTAGAGGGTTTAGAAGGGCTTCATTTTCACGCACTGTGTGAACAAGGTGCGGATGCATTAGAGATTGTTTTAGAGGCTGTTGAAGCAAAGTTTGGAAAATATATCCATCAGATGAAATGGGTCAACTTTGGAGGAGGGCATCATATCACGAAAGCGGGGTATGATGTGGAAAAATTGATAAGCTTGATTCGAAAATTTAGAGCAAAATATGATGTTGAGGTCTATCTAGAGCCCGGAGAAGCTATCGGTTGGGAAGTTGGTGTCTTAGTAGCGCGCGTGCAGGATATCATACAAAATGGGATGCCGGTGGCTATCTTAGATGCCTCAGCTGAAGCGCATATGCCAGACACCCTTGCGATGCCTTATCGTGCGCAAGTTCGAGGGGCGGGATTGCGTGGTGAAAAAGCATATACTTATAAACTCACAGGCAACAGTTGTTTATCGGGGGATATTATGGGCGATTACTCTTTTGATGCGCCTTTGAAGGTTGGCGATGTGGTGATTTTTGAAGACCAAATTCACTATACGATTGTGAAAAATACTACATTCAATGGGATTCAATTGCCCTCACTTGCTGTGGTGAAAAAAGAGGGTATTTTGAAAGTTGTCAAAGAGTTTTCTTATGAGGATTATCGGGATAGAAATTAGTTACATGTAAGGGAATCCCTTACATGTAAGCAGTTGATATTAGAAATTGTATCGCATAGAAAATGCTACTGATGTTTCAGAGTGTTCTACCTTAAAAGAACCAGAAGGCGTCATTGTATTGACAGTAACCTTTGGAGCGTATAAAACATCAAAATCTAAAGAGAGATTTTTGGTGATTTTTGTACCCGCACCGATACTAAAATGACTTTCTGAAGTGGCTGGGAACATGAGATAGTTAAACAAATTAAGAACGGCTTTTGGGTTCATACCAGCTGTGGTAGCATAATTGTTGATAGGATTTTTTGCATAGTTATAACCGACACCATACCATGTACCATCTTTTTCATATTTTGCACCGAAGGCATAGATATCTTGGTCTTTCCATCCAAAATCTTTGTATCCTTTTGCATCTCCCCATTTCACTTTTCTGTAATCAGCTGAGAAATTAAAGAATCCATAATTATAAGATACACCAACGCCAAATTCAGCAGGTTGTTCTAAATCATCAGCAAAAGTTCCGCCAAGAAGTCCTGAAAATGGAGCAGATGCTACACTGAGGGTGTTTTTATATTTCATAGAGATTGATGATTTGTAAACCAATCCCAGTTTTAAATCACTCGTGATATCATAGGCAGCACCCAATTCATAGCCCAGACCAAAATCATCACTACTGCCTTGACCTACCGGTGATCCATTATTGTATGCGATATCGAGTGAACCGTATTGCACAACCGGTGCAAAACCAAAAGAGAATTTATCTTTGTGATAAGAAAGCGCTGGGGCAAACTTCATCAAAAGAAGATTGGTTCTTGCATCCATTAACGAAGTGTTTCCTCTGTAGTCAACACCCATACCGGCTGATCCAAACATTCCAATACCAAAAGCCCAATTGTCATTGATTTTTTGTGAAAGAGAGACTTCTGGGATGACATTCATATCCGCTGAACTTTTGACACCATTTGCTTTAACATCTGGCATGAACAAGGTGGCACCAAAGTTGATTTCGGTGCCCTTACCACCTGAGATAAGTGCGGGATTTGAGAGCGTATTCTCTGCTCCAAAGAATGTGGCAATTCCCCCACCACCCATTGCTCTTGATTTGGCGCCAAGCCCTATGAGGTTATCTCCATTTGTCGCTAGTAAAAGCGAGGCACTGAGTGCTAATAAAACTACTTTTTTCAATCTGACTCCTTAGAAAATTTACTTCATTATACAGTGTTGCATAACAAAAATAAATATTTCTTTCGTCAATTTCGTCAATTTTAAAAAATTATTCTTTTATTACTCAATTACGTGTTCGACTTCTTCTCCCACTTGAGGTACTTCGACTGCCTGAATCACGCCCTCGGCCTCTGCTATAACTTCTGTTCCTATCTCTACTGCGGCCATTGCGATTGTTTCGCTCTTCGATTCTTTTGATGATTTTAGAGAGTGATTTTTGATCAAATCCAATCGTATTTGGACCTTGGAAAGAGTTTTGGTTGAGCAACATTGAGATGAGTTTGAGTGAAATTTTGCTCAGATTTATATCGTCACCCAAAATGTCAAGTATCTTTTGTGCATTTTCGTCGAGTTCTGCTTTTTCGATTTCTCTTGCCACTTTTTCGAGTTGAGATTCTTTGACATCATTCAAAGTTGGTACCATTTTAAACTGGATATTCGTACCAACTTTTTTGGCAATGCGTTGCATACTGTGGTATTCCATTGGTGTGACCAATGTAATAGCCGTCCCTTTTTTACCGGCTCTTCCAGTTCTTCCGATTCTGTGAACATAACTCTCAGGATCAAATGGCATGTGAAAGTTAAAGACATGAGAAATATCTGCTACATTCAAACCTCTAGCTGCCACATCAGTTGCCACAAGAATCTCAATTTGAGAATTTCTAAAAGCTTTGATGACGCTCTCTCTTTGATTTTGTTCCATATCTCCATGCAAGCCTTTTGCTGGATATCCAATGGCCATGAGTTGCGTGGAAACACGATCGACTTCTTTTTTGGTACGACAAAAGACAATCGATTTGGTCGGCTCAAGTGAGTCTAATAATCGAATTAGGGCATTGTCTCGCTCTTGTTCTTCGATGACATAATAGAGTTGTTCAATATCTTCATTAGTAGCATGTTCTTTTGGTGTAATACTCACAAATTTTGGATCTTTTAATGTGCGTTTTGCCAATCTTTTAATTGGTTCTGGCATGGTAGCTGAGAAAAGCAGTGTTTGTCGTGTTTCAGGTAGAAATTTCAAAATACTTTCAATATCCTCTAAAAATCCCATATCAAGCATCTCATCTGCTTCATCAAGTACAACGATTTCAGGTGCAAAATTTCGTAGTTTTCCATTTTGCAAAAGATCTAGCATTCTACCTGGAGTAGCAACGACAACGCTTGCTCCTTTTTCGATGAGGGAGAGTTGTCTGACATAAGAGCTACCCCCATAGATGGTGACGGTTTTGATGTTTTTATGTTTTCCAAGAGAAAAAAGTTCATCACTCACTTGGGTAGCCAATTCTCTGGTTGGTGTGATGACCAAAATCTGTACTCTGTTTTTACTAGGATCGATCATACTCATAGTAGAGAGACCAAATGCTGCGGTTTTTCCGGTACCGGTTTGTGCTTGTGCTACGATATCATGACCGGCCATAACCAGTGGGATTGCCATTTCTTGTACGGGACTTGGTTCTCTAAAGCCTGCATCGACTACTGCTTTTAAGATATCGGGATCGAGATTAAATTCTTCGAAGGTGATTGCCATTTTTTGTTTCCTGTTTGAAAAAATTTTATTTTTTCATAAATTTTATTTTCAAAACTATATTAAAGAATATAAATGTAAAGCAATACTTTACTACATAAAAATTTTGAGTTAGTGATTGGTGTCCTATTAACCCGACAAACTAGTATGCAAAAAACCTGCATGCTCGCTCGGTAGGACCAAATCTCGGCAGGTTTAGAAGAAGTTCTTTTAAGAAGTTCTGAATTGACAGATATTTTACTTAAAAATTACTTAAAATTAGCTGTGAATCAAAAATCACGTTTTTATGTTTTGA
This sequence comes from Sulfurospirillum sp. 1612, assembly GCF_036556685.1. Lineage (NCBI taxonomy): Bacteria > Pseudomonadati > Campylobacterota > Epsilonproteobacteria > Campylobacterales > Sulfurospirillaceae > Sulfurospirillum > Sulfurospirillum sp. 1612. Next base: position 2,239,681 of record NZ_CP140614.1, on the reverse strand, counting down.
AATATCGCTGACTATAAAGGACAAACATGAGAATAGAAAATAGGATAAACGTGAACATAAATATCGTAGTATTCCATCCAAAATTTTGATAAATCATCGCGGGAAATATGGAACCCAATGATCCCCCAATATAATAAAATGTCAGGTACATCCCCGATGTGATGGAACGCTTATCTGCACGGATTGAGTTGGCAAGTCCTGATGAAATCGAATGTATCGTAAACATCCCTACACAAAATAAAAAGAGAAGCAGGAAAATAAAGGTGATATTTTTAACGACAAAAATGACGACAATAATATTAAAAAAAAGTGTCGCTACGATAATGGTTCGCATCTCCGTTTTGAAGAATTTGACAATTTTATGTGAAAAAAGTGAGACGACAATACCGGTACTGTATCCTAAATACATCAATCCGATTTGTGCTTCAGTGCTGTTTGGATTGATCTCTTTCATGCGAAAAGGGATGATATTTAAAAGTCCGCCAAAGACAAAAAATATTGTAAACATCAGTAAGTATACGGTTGTAAATCTTCGATCTTTGAGGATGGAGAGGACATCTGATAGCTTGGCTTTGACCATTTTAGTTTCGCCGGTGTATTGAATCTTTCTGACAAAATATAATGCGAACAATAATTGCACGGATAAAGATATAAATACTATCCTCCATCCAAAATTGGTGGCGATGACTCCTGATCCTACACGTCCTACAATACCTCCAAAAACGGTGGCTGCGACATATAAGGACATGTTAAATTTCACATTTTCTTTATCCAAATTTGCCAAGATACTCATCACGGATGTCAAAATGGCCGGGATGACCAATCCCTCTATCAAGCGGATGGCTAAAAACATCTCATAATTCACACTGAGCCCTAAAAATATATTGGTAATAAAGAGTACGGCTGTTGATATCTGCAACATTTTTTTTGCTGAGAAACTCTCTAGTATATAGCCATAAATAATCGGTGCAATCGCTAAAGAGAAGAGCATGACGGCCGTAAAAGCAGAAGCTTGAATCAAGTCAACATGAAAGACCCTTGCAAGCAGGGGTTGTAGAGGTTGGGTTGCGTACATAACAGAGAGTGATATGGTGATAATATAGACCAAGATCGCTAATTCAATTTTTTTCATTATCTCCTACTATTTGGCGTGATGCGACATAAATGGCGGTTTTGCCATCCATATCAATATAATCAGTCCAGCAAATGCATAGCTAGACAACAACAATATATCATCATTAGATCGCGTCATTGCTTGTTGCGTTATCAACTGGTCTATAATAGGCAGTGCCGGTAATGCAGCATGATGTAAGGACGAAACAGCCGTTTGTGCTGTGTGAGAAAACATCGTGACTTGCTCTGATATGATTGCATGATGATAGTGACCCCATCGCTCCCAGAGCGTGACGGCGATAGAAGTCCCAAGTCCTCCACCTAAAATTCGCAAGAAGTTTACTAGTCCCATAGCTGAGGCGGTGTGTGCTTCGTCCAATTCAGATAGAATGATAGCAGTTAAAGGCACAAAAAACATACTCATAGCAGCACCCATCAAAAGTCGTGGTACGGATGCATGAAAGAGATCGATTTCGGTCGTAAAATTTGCCATCCAATAATAGCTAATCCCAAATAAAATAAAGCTAAAGGTAATCAAAACTCTCAGATTCAGACGGTGCATATTGCTTCCTACTAAAGGGGAGAGTAAAAAGGCAAAGATTCCTACCGTAGCAGATGCAAATCCTGCCCAAAATGCAGTATATCCCAGTTCTGTTTGAAGCCACAAAGGAAACACAACACCTCCGCCTAAAAATATCGTATAACCCAGGCTCAAAGAGATGGCTCCTATGGTGAAATTGCGACTTGTAAAGAGTGAAAGGTCGATGACCGGATGTTTGTTGAACAATTCCCAAACGATAAAAAATGAGATGGATATTACGGTGATAATACACAAAATAATAATGGTAGGAGAGGAGAACCAGTCTAGTTCGTTGCCTTTATCTAGCATAATTTGCAAGGATCCGACTCCCACGATCAAAAGAGCCAATCCGATATAATCAATCGGAAATTTTGCAACATCAGTTTCTCTATCTTTTAGCATTTCCCAAACGATAAAAGCACTGAGTAAGCCGATAGGAACGTTGATATAAAAAATCCAAGGCCAATCAAAATTATCTGTGATGTATCCACCAAGAAGAGGCCCTGCAATAGGTCCTAGTGTTGCTGTCATCGACCAAAATGCTAGTGCCAATCCTTTTTTATGTTTTGGGTAATTGGAGAGCAATAAACTCTGAGACAAGGGCATCATTGGCGCAGCAACGGCACCTTGTAATACCCTTCCAAATATGAGCATTTGATAATTTGGTGCCATACCGCATAACATGGATGTGAGTGAAAAAAGTCCCGTGGAGAAGACAAATAATCGCACCTCTCCAAAGCGTTTGGCAAGCCATCCCGTGAGTGGCATGGCGATGGCATTAGAAACCGCAAAGGCTGTAATGACCCAGGTACCCTGTGTCGGAGTCACCCCTAAATCACCGGCAATGGTAGGGATGGAAACATTGGCAATAGTGGTATCAAGCACCTGCATAAAAGTAGCTAGTGCCAAAAATAGCGTCAGCACCGCTAGAAGCGGGGTTGGAAAAGGTTCGTGTTGATTCACAGATTTTGCCTGATGATGTGATTGGAAATAGCCGTTGCCTCTTTGATTGAATCTTGATATAGCGGTGGCGTTGTATCCTCTACACTTTTTGTTTGGTGATTATAGATTTGACCCTTTTGGTTGTGAATATCTACGGTCACTTGCATCGAGTTTCCTACATGAAGCGGATGTTTTTGTAACTCTTTTGGATCGAGTGTGATGCGAACGGGAATTCTTTGTACGATTTTTATCCAGTTTCCGGTTGCATTTTGTGCTGGCAATAATGAAAAAACAGCACCCGTTCCTGGATTGATTCCTGCTACTTTTCCATGATAAGTGACACTCGCGCCATAAAGATCAGAGTATAATATGGCACTCTGCCCAATTCGGATATGATGCAATTGGGTCTCCTTAAAATTGGCATCAACCCAAAATCCTTTCGTTGGGACGATTGCAAACAGTGTAGAAGCAGGACTGACGGATTCTCCATCACTGAGTTTTCTTTGCGCGATGATACCGCTAGTAGGTGCCATGATTTTGCTTCTTTTTAAGTTTAAATAACTCTGCTTTACAGCAACAACAGCTTTTTTGACCTGAGGGTCTTCATAGATGGTATTACTTCTTAAAATAGAATTGAGCTCTGCCACTTGTTTTTTGGCAATATCAAGATTTTGTACGGCCTTATCGTAGGCAAACTTGAAATCTTGATATACCTCTTCTGAGAGGGCATGGTATTTTTTGAGATACTCTTTTCTCTTTAGGTCCGTTTTGGCTTTTTCTAAATTGATTTGCGCGAGTTTGAGAGCAGAGAGTGCTGAGGCTTTTTGTTGGTACAATTTGCTAATATCTCTCACTGTATTGGCAAGATTGGTTTTGGCTTGTTCAAATGCGAGATTCAAATCTCTATCATCAAGACTGGCTAACAATTGTCCTCTTTTGACATATTGGGTTTCATGAACATAGACTTTATCGACGATGCCACTGACTTGAGGGGTCACATAGACAATATTTTGTTTGGCATAGGCATTATCGGTTGATTCGTAAAACTGAGCGTATAAATAGTAGTAAACGCCATACCCTAAACCGACTAAAATGAAAAATAAAGCAAGAAATATTAAGATGTTATTTCTCTTTTTATTTTTGTTAATCTCTTTTGCTTCCACATAAAATCCTTGTATATTGTTAGCATTGCTAACTAAATTAAAACTGGATTTTAGCATTTTTTATGTAAAATAATCATTAAGTAATTTTTTTAGAAATATGATACAGAATACTATAGGGGAAATCATGAAAGAAGAGTTTGGTCAATTGATGGGAGATACGGCGAGATTGTGGAGGATGTCTTTAAATGAAAGGTTGAAGCCTTTAGGATTAAGCCATGCAAAATGGTCGGCGATGTCGTTGATGAGCCGTCACAAGGAGGGTATTATTCAGCATGAACTGGCAACGTATTTGACAATTGAAAATTCGACGCTTGCTAGATTGCTTAATTCTCTAGAAGCAGATGGTTGGATTGAGAGGGTAGAACACCCTCATGATAAACGTGCTAAAATCGTTCAATTTACAGATGAGGGTGCGATAAGATTTGAAGATTCAAAGACGATTATTAATGCACTTCGCTCAGATATACTCATGGGCGTGAGTGATGAGATGCTTCATAATAATATTAAAACACTCAGAACTATCTTTAATAATTTAACAAATCTCTAATATCATGTTCTAAATTCACTTAACTTGTTGTTGAGTGTTTCTGTCATACTGTTCATATGTTCTGCGGCACTAGCGATTTCTTCGATACTTCTGGCATTTTTAGCTGAAATTTTGTTGACTTCTTCGATATTATTGATGATGACTTTGATGTTATTGCCACTTTGAATGTATTGATCGACGCTATTTTCAGCCATATGGTTGGCTTTGACCATCACAGAAGAGAGATCATTGATTTTACTCTCCACACTTTGCGCCGTGACGCTTAACTCTTCGACATGTTCGGAATTTTGAGTCATTTGTTGGCTTGATTCTGTGATGGATTGGACGATGACGTTAATCGTCGCATTGATTTCAGACAGAGATTTTTGTGTACGCTCTGCTAATTTTCTCACTTCATCAGCCACCACGGCAAATCCACGACCGTGTTCTCCGGCACGTGCGGCTTCAATAGCTGCATTGAGTGCGAGTAAGTTGGTTTGCTCAGCAATATCGCTGATGACATTCAAGACTTGTTTGACTTGTTCAGCATCACTGCTGAGTTGTTGGATTCGGCCTGCCATTTCGACCTCTATGGCTGCACTTTCTTGGATATCTTGTGTGAGTTTCAATATGGCATCACGCGCTTCATCAAGCGAGTTGTTAGCCGTCTCTAAATCCCCTTTTGCTGTTTTTGCCTCTTCGATGCTTGCCGTCATATCGGTATAAATACCACCGGCTTGTTTTGTGGTGGTTTCTACTAATACCGTAGAGTTTTCGACCAGTTTACCGACCTCAAGTGAGGTGTTGGAGAGCTCATTGGAGATTGAGGAATTCTCAGCTGAGAGTGACTTGGCATTTTGTGTCATGATACGAACTTTTTCAATGAAGTTATTAATCTCTGTGCTTGCCATTGCAATCTCATCTTTGCCTTTAACAGTCAATTTTTTGGTAAGATCACCATTCCCACTGGCTAAATCTTTTGTAGTTTCTGCTAATTTTTTCAACGGACGTGAGAGCATCATGTTGAGTAAAAAATAGATCAAGATAGAGCCGATGATCGCACACAGTAGGATGATGGTGACAAATGTCATCATATCATTAAAAAATGATGTTTTTGCCGCTGTTTTCATTTGTGCCATTTTCGTATCAAGATGGTCAATATATTCACCCGTTCCTACTACCCAACCATAGGGTTCAAATTCTTTGGCATAGCTGAGTTTTGGATACGGTTTGCCCCCTTTTTTCTTAGAGAAATAATACGTCACATAGCCACCACCATTTTGAGCTACTTTGATAAGTTCTTTGATAATCTTGACCCCGTTGGAGTCTTTAAGATTGATGTAGTTTTTTCCTTCTGTATCTGTGAGTTTTGGGTGCATCACGCGAATGCCTTGTGTATCATATATGAAAAAATATCCTTCTCCTTTATCAAAAGAGATACCTCGGAGTGCATTTTTAATATCCTCTTTAATTCGTTCTTCTTTGAAGCCGAGTTTCTTCTCTTCTTGATAGAGAGATTGTGCGGTGCTTATGGCAATATCAATTTCCGTTTTCACTTTTTCTTTTGCTTGATTAAGGATTTGTTTTTTAAATTCATTTTGATATTTTTGGCTATTTTGATAGCTGAAATAGGCTGAAATACTGACGATTGACACAGCAGTCAGTGTCAAGAAGCTTAAAACGACAAGTAGTGTTTTTGTGGCAAGTTTCATGAAAGAATCCTTCTAATCAATAAATATTGGAGAATAATACAATTTTAGGGATTTATAAAAACTTAATTACAATATATCAACATATCTTGATATATTGTAATTATTCTGCTATACTTTCGAAAAAATTATAAAAGGAGCACGCATCATGGATATATTTTTGAAGACTATTGGCGCAACGAATGATGAGACAAGAGTACAAATTCTCAGATTTATTGATATGCATGGTGAAGTCTGTGTTTGTGATATCGAAAACTCCTTTGAGATGATTCAATCACGCGTATCACGACACCTAAAGATTTTGAAAGAGGCGGGATTTTTAAAAGTAGAACGCAGGGGACGATGGGCCCATTATAGTATCAGAACGCCACTTGATGCATTTCGTCAAGCTATTTTAAAAGAGATTGGTTATCTCGATATTGAAATTCCAAAATTAGACAAAGGATGTGACCTCGATGATACTCGCAACTAGTCTGTTTTTACTCACCCTTCTTTTTGTGATTTGGCAACCTAAAGGGTTACAAATCGGGACGACTGCCATCATTGGGGCTATCATCGCGTTGGTTTTGGGTGTGGTGAGTGTTCATGATATTGTGACCGTCACGGGCATTGTTTGGGATGCCACACTTGCCTTTGTAGGGATTATCATCCTTTCTATGGTTTTAGATGAGATTGGTTTTTTTGAATGGTGTGCCATCAAGATGGCCAAACTCTCAAAAGGAAATGGCACTTTGATGTTTATCTACTCTTTGAGTTTGGGCTCTTTTGTTTCTGCTCTTTTTGCCAATGATGGGGCTGCTCTGATTTTAACACCGATTTTGCTTGCAAAGATGCGGGTTTTGAAGCTCAATACCAAGACGATTTTAGCCTTTTTATTAGCCGGAGGCTTTATTAGTGATAGTGCTTCTTTGCCGTTTGTTTTTTCAAACCTCACCAATATTGTCACCGCTAATTATTTTCATATCGGATTTTTAGAGTATCTTCAAAATATGTGGGCGCCTTATCTTATCAGTACGATAGTCTCTATTGTTGTTTTGTGGATTGTGTTGCGTAAAGATATCCCAAAAGCGGTTGATATTCGTTTGTTGAAAAATGAAGATGATGTGCTCAAAAACAAAATGCTTTTTAAATTTAGCTGGCTTTTTTTAGCAATTTTGCTCGCGGGCTATTTTATCGGTGATCATTTTCATCTCCCGATTAGCCTTTTTGCACTGGGGGGAGGATTAGTATTTTTAGCCATTGCGAGCTATACAAAAAGTGCCAAAGCGTGGCTGACGATAAAAAATGCTCCTTGGCAAGTGGTGTGGTTTAGTATCGGACTTTATATTGTGGTTTATGGTCTGAAAAATGCGGGGTTGACTGATTATTTAGCGACGATTTTACATACACTTAGCCAACAGGGAAATCTTATAGCCGTGCTAGGGACGGGTTTTATATCAGCCTTTTTGAGTGCGATTATGAACAATATGCCAACGGTGATGATTATGGATATCTCATTACATGATGTTCCCAATCATCTTTTGGCTTATGCCAATATCATCGGATGTAATTTAGGACCAAAGATGACACCTTTTGGGTCGCTTGCCACGTTGCTTTGGCTTCATGTGCTTGCACAAAAGGGCATCAAGATAGGATTTTGGCAGTATAGTAAATTTGGTCTTTTGGTGACACCACCGGTGTTGTTAATCGTGTTACTCAGCTTGGTTTAGAGGAGACAGACAATGAAAAAAGTGTTGATTTTATGTACGGGCAATAGTTGCCGAAGTATTATGGCTGAAGCGCTTGTCAATGCGTTTTTAGAAGGTATCGAAGCCAAAAGTAGTGGGGTAAAAGCCAGTGGTCGCGTGAATCCTCATGCTAAGCGTGTGCTAGAAGAGCAGGGGATTTGGGATGCTTCTTATCATTCCAAAACTTTGGATGAAGTCTTGGATGAGGATTTTGATTTGGTGGTGACCGTGTGTGATCATGCTAAAGAGACGTGCCCGATGTTTCCCCGTGCTATCAAAAAAATCCATGTTGGATTTGCTGATCCTGATGGGGAGGATTATGAGGCATTTGTGCGCTTGTATGAAGAGCTCAAAAGTCTCTTATTAGAAAAAATTAAAACAGAATTGGAGTAAAAAGTTATGTTACAGAGTATGGTCGATTATTTGACCGTTGATATTTTAGGCTTGAGTGGACGCGTCAATGCGACGTTGAATTTTTTCATCTATGATACGATTAAGATTTGGTTTTTATTGATTACAATTATTTTTGTGGTTTCTTATCTGAGGACGCATTTTAATACCGAGTATGTTAGAGCATATTTGCAGGGAAAATCACAGTTTTATGGCAATGTGCTTGCCGCAGTGTTTGGGATCATCACCCCGTTTTGTAGTTGTAGCGCGATTCCTTTATTCTTAGGCTTTATTCAAGCGAGGATTCCTCTTGGTGTGACGTTTAGCTTTTTGATTAGTTCGCCTTTGAACAATGAGATTGCCATCGCTCTTTTGTTTGGCCTTTTTGGTTGGAAAATCACCGCGATTTATATTGGATTTGGTCTTTTAGTAGCAATTTTTGGTGGTTACTTTATCGGTAAATTGAATATGGAAAAATACATATTACTCAGTGTCAAACCGATGGAAGGGGAGTTGGATGAGATCAAAATCAAGCTGACATTCAAACAAAGACTCAACGAAGCATGGGCTTATACGAGCGATATCTTCAAAAAAATCTATATTTACGTCTTAATTGGGGTGGGTATTGGTGCGTTTATTCACGGTTATGTGCCTACGGATTTTATCGCAAAATATGCAGGAGCCGATAATCCATTTGCAGTATTGATTGCGGTGTTGATGGGGATTCCGATGTACTCCAATGCTGCGGGTGTAATGCCTTTGGTAGAAGTGTTGACATCTAAGGGGATGTTGCTTGGAACGGCGTTGAGCTTCATGATGGCCGTGACGGCTTTGAGCTTGCCTGAGGCGATGATTCTCAAAAAAATCTTACATGTGAAGCTTATTGGTCTCTTCTTTGGGATTGTGGGGTGTGGTATTATTGCCATTGGATATTTATTTAATGCTATTTTATAGAAAGGAAAAATAATGAAAATTGAAGTATTAGGAACCGGTTGTGCAAAATGCAAAACATTGGAAAAAGTTGTAAAAGATGCCGTAGCAGATTTTGGCGGATTTCATAGTGTGGAAAAAGTAGAAGATATTCAAAAAATTATGGAGTATGATGTGATGAGTACCCCAGCACTTGTGATTGATGGGGTGGTGAAAACAACGGGAAAAGTTTTGAACAAAGAGGAGATTTTAGAAATTTTAAAAAATGTTTGATGTGATTTCGATAAAATACCGAATATATAAAAAAAGGTAAGCGTATGTCTGAACATCATCATCACCATCATGTAAGCGGGAAGAATCTTTTTATTACGATTCTTCTCAATATCATCATCACCATCGCTCAAATCATCGGAGGTATTATCTCAGGTTCGCTTGCGCTGCTGAGTGATGCTTTGCATAATTTTAGTGATGTTATCGCTCTTGTTCTTAGCTATGTAACCCATAAAATGGCTGCAAGACCTAGGACAGAGACCAAAACATTTGGATACAAAAGAGCGGAGATACTCGCCTCATTATTCAATGCCACGGTGCTAGTTGGTATTGGTTTTTATCTGATAATAGAAGCGATTGGCAAATGGATGAATCCTGTGGAGATCAAATCTTTCTGGGTGATTGCCTTGGCACTTTTGAGTATTATCCTCAATTTTGTAAGTGTGCTTTTGATCAAAGAGGATTCTGCGCATAATTTAAATATTAAATCAGCATATTTGCACCTTTTAAGTGATGTCATGACCTCGGTTGCTGTATTATTGGGTGGTGTTGCGATGATGTTTTGGCATATTTATTGGATTGATGCCCTCATGACACTCATCATCGCGTTTTATCTGATTTATATGTCCTATGGAATTGTGGCACAAAGTATTGATATCTTGATGCAAAACAGTCCCAAACATTTGGATATGCAACGGCTAAAGACGCGATTTCAATCTGTGCCCTTAGTCCAAGATATTCATCATGTGCATGTGTGGCAATTAAACGATCATGATATTTTTTTAGAAGCTCATGTGCGCTTAGATGCCAATCTTAATGTTGCTGAATCCAATGCGTTGATGAAAACGCTCACAAAAATTGCTCATGATGAATTTCATATCACCCATACGACATGGCAGATGGAGTATGCGTGTTGCAATGATTGCTAAGCGTGTGTTGTGTCCTCACTTTGAAATGCAATCATAAAGATGTTCTCTTCGCCATCGCGTTGATATGTGAGGGTCATGTGATGCAGTTCGATGATACGCAGTGTGATATAAAGACCAAACCCCAATCCCCGTGAGCTTTTTTGCTTTTTACCCCCTAAATAGAAGGGTTCTTTATACTTTTCCAAAGGAACATCAAGCGCATCGCCTCGATTACTAATGGTGATGGAATCTTTGGTATTGCAAATCTTCACCTTGGCATCGTATGCATAATTGATACCATTATCCAGTAGGTTTTTCAACGCGGTGCCAAAGAGTTCAAAGTCCACATTGATTTTCACAGGAGTGAGATTTTTTTCAACTTTTTTTGCATCATGATTTAAAATATCCAGTGCAAAATCCAAAACATCTTCCAAAAGATAAGGTTGGCGTTTTATTTTAAGTTCATTGGCGCTGAGCTTTTCGATTCTCGAGAATTCTTCTAAGAGGCTCTCTTGTCGTTGAAAAATATTACTCAGTGTCTTTTTTAATGTGACATCCTCGGCGAGTTCGGTTGCAAATTTGCCTTTAGCAATGGGCGTTTTGAGCTCATGCATGATATTACGCAAAAAAAGTTGTCTTGAATCTCTTAGGCGTTTGATTTTTTTGACGGCATGATCGAAATCATTGGATAAAATTCCGATTTCATCTTTGTTTTTACTGTTGCAGTCAATATCATAATCACCATCGGCAAAGCGCTGTATCTTGTGCCGAAGGCTATAAAGTGGCAAGATGTTTTTAATAATCACAATATAGAGTAAAATCACTAAAAGTATAAAGATTGAAGGATAGATGAGGGTTGATAAAAACTCTTTTTCATAAGGCGTTGTAAAGACAAAATTTTTTCTATTTTCATATCGCAATATGAGATAAATCTGATTTTTATATACGACTGCTTCGAGCTTCATTCGTGGCATACGGCGCATCATCATAGGATTTTGATTGAAATGTTGTGGCCCAAATCGCTCTTTTTGTTTGAGTATATTGCCCCGCAGTTTTTTATCGGTAATTTGTTTAAAACCAAGATTTTTTAGATGTTCAAAATCGAATTGCTTCGTGGTATGGTTGAAAGATGAATGCAGGGCATATCGGGCATAACCTTTGATACTGGCGAATTCTTTTTCTCTTTCATGATTAACAAATAAAAATAAAACCGTACCAATCCCAAACAGTGCCAACAAAAAAATCAAGGAGATTTTCGTGATGATAGAGTGGTACCATTTCAAACTTGAAGCCTGTATCCCATTCCGCGGATGGAGTGGATGTATTTTGGATTTTTTGAAGTTTCGCCGAGTTTCTGTCGTATTCTACTGATGAGAACATCCAGACTGCGACTCTCATTTTCACTACTGAGTGAATGAGAACTGTTAATCAATTCGGTTCGTGTTACGGCACAGTTTTTTTTCTCAATAAGATGACTTAATACTTCATATTCTGCTTTGGTGAGTTGTAATGCTTCTCCTTCAAAGGTAATCAGCATGGCGTTTTTATCGACATGAAAGATATTGGAGTGTTCTTCTTTGTCATCAATATTGACTTTATAACGTCTCAAAACACTGATGATACGGGCATATAGCTCTTTGGGTTCATAAGGTTTTGGCAGGTAATCATCCGCCCCTAGCATGAGGCCGATAATTTTATCTTCGACATCACTTCTAGCCGATGAGATGATGATAGGGATATTGGATTTTTCTCGGATTTCTTTGCATATCTCCAAACCGTCTAATCCTGGCAATGAAAGGTCTAAGATGACGAGATCAAATGTGCCGATGTTAAGGGCGCTAATACCCAAAAAAGGATCTTCATAATTGGTGACATTAATATTGTACTTTGATAAAAATGCACATAATAAATCTGCAAGTTCTGTATCATCTTCAATCATTAAAAGATTGGCTTTCAATTCTCTCCTCCTTGTATAATCGTAACAAGAATCATAGCATATCTATGTGAATGAGTCGTTAATCATGATTTGTAGAATACGATAGTGTTTTTCCCTTTATTCTTAGCCTGGTACATGGCTTTATCTGCAAATTTCAATAATTCTCGATAGTTTTTAGTATGATCTGGACTGATACTGACGCCTAAACTCGCACTAATGCGGTACGTTGTCCCAAGGAGAGGAAAAGGTTGGTGTAGATTTGTTATAATCTTTTGACAGATTCTTTTGAGATTTTCTAGATTTTGTATGTCTTCTAAAATGATGACAAACTCATCACCTCCAAGACGTGCGACCGTATCATTTTTGCGAATGCTCTCAGATATTTTTTTAGCCGTTTGCACCAAGACGATATCGCCGGCATCATGACCTAATGTATCATTGACATTTTTAAAGTCATCCAAATCCACAAACACCAATGCCGTTTTCATGTCGCTTTGCTCCATACGCTCAAAGGCATTGAGGAGTCGGAAACGAAATAAAAATCGATTGGGCAGTTTTGTTAGATTATCATATTGTGCCATTTTCTTTAGCTTGTTTTCGGTCTCTTTTTGTTGGACAATACTTTGGTAGATTGCAAAATAATTGATGACTTCGCCTTGGTCATTTTTAATCGAACTGGCATTGACCAACTCTGGGATGAGCGTGCCTTGTTTGGTTGCTACGAGTAGTTCACCCGAAAATCTTCCCTTCTCTTTGAGTGCTTTGTCCATCTTTTCATAGCGGGTACCATCTCCTCCTCTAGGTCTCAAAAAGTTGGGTTTTTTACCCATGATTTCTTTACTGGTATATCCTAAATTCTCTTCAAAAGCCTTATTGACTGAGATAATATGGAACTTTTCATCTGTCATGATGATACTTTCTGTGGTGTTGTTGAAGATTTTTGAGTACAAATTAATTTCATCTAAGTAGAGTTTTTCTTTGGTGCTGTCGATACCAAATCCACAGATAAATTTCTCATCATTTCCTGCATCAATGGCAAATTTATAGGCTCTGAAATATTTCAAGGTACCTTCGGCATTTGGAATCACTTCAGCATGTTGTTTTTGACCTTCATAAAATGCTTTACGATCATTTTCTACAATGCTATCTGCTGTTTTTTTATCAAAAATCTCATGAGGCGTTTTATTTTTCCACTCTTTAAATCCAATATAATCTTGATAAAAACTATTGAGATAGATGTAGCGATGATTGATATCTTTGATAAATGCGATGGCGGGGAGACTGTCCATAAAACTAGCGAAGAGTTTTTGGCTTTGATGGTGTTGGATATCTTTTTGTTTCTCTTCTGTGATATCAAAGATGAGGCCTGAAAATCTGGTGGCTTGATTGTGGGCATCACGGATGGCCTTGCCTCGGATTTGAACCCACTTTCTTCCTTGTGATGATTTTACCTCATGTTCGGCAATAAAGAGTTCACTCTCTCCATCCAAATGTCTTCTAATAGCCTCGTTGATGTGTGCCATATTTTTGGGAGCGACTAAGCGCAACCAGGCATTGAGATTTTTGGGAGCTTCATCCTCTTGGTATCCCATGATATGTTTCCATTGTGCGGAGACATCAAAGGTATCTTTGAGAATATCCCAATCCCAAACGCCAAAGAGTGCGTGATCTACAGCAAGTCCATAGCGCTGTTTGGTAGCGAGGAGGTTGTCGATGACATGTTGCATCTCATCAATATCGACCAGTGTGCGGATGGTGGCTGTTATATTTTTGTTGGCATCGAAGGTATGTGCGGAGTAGACTAAGAGTTGTTTCTTGATATCATTATCACACAGAAATGTGATCTTTTCGATAGGATTGCGGTAAGGAAGAGATAAAGTTTCTAGGGCTTTTTTTTTGTTGATTCCAAAAAGTAAATTAAAAGATTTATTGGTAAATATCGCACGGTTGTGTTTGGTTTCATAAAAAATGGGCAAAGGTAAAATATCTAGAAATCTTTCAGACTCAGATTCATCATAAAGCCGTTTTTCTAGGCGATTAAGCTTTATTTTTGAATTAAAAAAAACGTACAATAGGAGGACTGATAAAATAATGATGATAACAAATAATTGATTTTCATATTCCATCACGCAACCTTTTGTGTGAGAATGCGTTATATTATAGCATCAAAAGATTGTAAAATCCTAATTTTATTGTAAATCTTTCTCCATAACCTTATAAGGTGTTCCATTAATACCTGCTTGGAAGTATTTTTGTCGTAACGTATCTATTTTTTGGACATTGGAATTGTTGACTTGTTCATTGGCACCAGATTCAAAATATTTTCTGATGATTTTGATTTTTTGTGCATCTGTCTTGGCATCTTTGATGTATTTATAAATCAAATAAGATTTTGCCAAAGAGCTTCTATCATGAACGGGCGTAAAAATCATTTTGATATTATATTTTTTGAGATCATTTTCAATGCCATCAAGCTCTTTTTTACAAAATGGACACTCAGGGTCTGAGAAGATTACCAGCGTCTCTTTTTGGGGATCATGACCGATGGATATGATATACTTCGGGTCTTCTGCTTTGAAGACTTTGGCAATATTTTTATTGATTTGTACGCGTTGCATTTTGTCTTTTATACTCATCCCGGTTTTGAGGTCGATTGCATCTGGAAAAATATAATCTCCATGAGTAAAAATTGAAATATTTTGGTTATTTTGTCCATCTGTGATGTGAAGAGAAACATAATCCAAATCTTTTGAAATTTGTTGTCTTGACAATACTTTAATTTGTATATGAGACAAAGGGATTTGATTTTTAAAATGTGTGATAATTTCATCATTGGTTGCACTAAAAGCGGCACTAGCAAGTAAGGCAAGGGATAGGACTATACTTGTTTTCATCATGATTTCCTTGGTATTATTTGAAAGTATTTTACCGCTTTTAATTAAATATATTATAAATCTATTGTCAGTTGATTAACATTTGGGCCATTTGAAATGGTATCATGATATTTAAGAATATTTAAAATTTTGATATAAGGAGGCATGTTTATGTATGGTCAAAATATACTAAAACTTTTAATATTGTGTTGTTTTGTAGGGGCGTCGCTTTATGCTGCTCCACGCTCAGAAGAGTATAAAAAACACGAACGTAAAGCGGTCAAAAAAACGGTACACCAACAAAAACAAAGAGTAGTGAAACATAAGGTAGTGCACAAAAAAGTAGTGCACAAAAAGGTTGAGCGTCGTACTACGAAAGTTCAAGTCAAAAAAACGCGGGTGGTGCAAAATCGCAATGTAAAGCACTATAAATCGATACCAAAAGCGCGACGCTGGGGACGTGTGGTGCACTCCAAACCGAGTCAAGCACGAATGTTTCGTTTTAAAGGTATTCGGTATTACCGACATAATGGAGTATTTTATAAACCACACCAAGGAGCCTATATCATCGTGAGACCTCCTATTGGCGCTATTGTCCCGGTACTCCCTGTAGGATATGCTTTGATGCACCTCTATGGTCAGGATTATTATGTTTATGATCAAACCTATTATGTCTGGTCTGATTCCCCACAAGGGTATCGCATTGTTGAAAGTCCGAGTCAACCCGTGAGTGTGTCATCCCCTCAATATGTTGATGATGACACGGCTCTTGATACTCCCTATGCGATTGGGACTGTTTTTGAGAGTTTGCCTGCGGGAGCGACGGAGCGTATTTTAAACGGTGTTAATTACTATTGGATTGATGGACACTATCTTTCAAAGTCACGTCAAAATGGTCATGATGTCTATATTGTCGTGAACCCTCGCTAATAATAATCGCGAGGGACACAGATTAGATGAGTGATCTTCGGTTGTCTTGCTTATTGATATCATCAAATTCATCAAGATAATCAAGATACGCAACGAGATATTTACGACTGATATTAAAATGTTTTTTAAAAGAGCTGATATCAATATAGCCCTCTTTGAGCATAATGTCTCGCATTTTTGCGACGATTTTGCTCAGCACTTGTGAGGTGACAAAGAGATTGTGTGCGAGTCGTACCACTTTTCGTGCTTTTGTGAGGTTTTTGAGGGCATTATCTCCAATTTTTTTATCAATATCCAATGCATCATAAATATTATAAGGCGCATCGGGGGTGATATCGGATTTCTCTAAAGTCTCAAATATTTTATCTTCAATGAGTTTATTGATGTCATCAATTTTGATTTCGGCATTCTTATAAATTCCATTTTCCAATTTCAAGAGTCCCTCATCACATAACGTGGTCAAGATATCTTGTAAAAGGGAGACACTTGCCCACTTGATTTTCAACGATAAAGAGGCGGGTGAGAGGAGGGCATATTGATTTTTTGCATAGATATTTTTGATGATTTGTTTTAATTCCGTTTTGATTAAAGTCGGATAAATGACCAATCCTTGCTCATCTACAAATACATCATCGAGTCTATCAGCCACTGCGATGGCTTCATCATGGCTCAGCCCAAAGCGTTGATTTGAGGAGATGAGTCCAAAACCACGTTTATGCGTCGATGAGAGTATTGAAAAGGCACGATCAAAATCATCATCGCGTAGGGCTGAGAGGAGTTCGAGTTTGACGCGTTTTTTCAAAGGATCGTTGATGGGGTTCAAGATGCGCCCACCCCCGATAGTTCTGCCGCTTGTTGAGAGGATAAAAGGCTCATTATGTACCAAAAAAAGTTTCTGTTTAAAACAAAGTGTCGCAAATCCCCGCTCGATGGGTTCCACCCCTTCTAAGAGAAGAATTTTAGCTTCGACTTGTTTGGTCCCAATGAAAAGGTTCACTGAAGTGTTATGCTTGATTTTGTGAGAAGCGATGCCTTCAACCCAAGCATCAACATTATTAAACCCTTTAATAAACCCTTTTTTACACAAAAGGGTACCACGTTTGAGTGGTGATTTCAACGTGCCTTGTAGATTGATAGCCGTTCTTTGAGAACTGAGGGCATTGGGGACATCGTGGTCATGGACTTGTAAATTTTTGATTTTAAATTCTTGATTGAGCTCTGGTGCGAAGATTTTATCGCCGACTGCGATACTGCCATCAAGCACGGTGCCGGTGACGACTTGTCCGACGCCTGAGAGTGAAAAAGATCGGTCGATATAGTAGCGAAATAATCCATTACTCTCTTTCTCTAAAAGGGGCAAGGAGAATAGAGACTCTTTGAGTTTTTGTATCGAATCTTGATCATAAATACTCACTTTTAAAAGGTCAAATATCTCTAGATTTTGAAGGGTTTTGATATATTCTCTGATTTCGCTTTCTCGCGTCGTGAGGATTTCATCTGTTGCAAGATCACTTTTGGTGAGTGCGATGATGATGTTTTTGACGTGTAATAGATTGAGAATTTCAAGATGTTCAATGGTTTGAGGTTTTAATCCCTCATTGGCATCAACAACAACCAAGCTGGCATCAAAACCAAAAGCCCCCGCAATCATATTTTTCAAAAGTTTCTCATGACCGGGAACGTCAATAAAGGCGACATTAATATCGTCATTTTGTAGATGTGAAAAACTCAAATCTATCGTGATACCTCGACGTTTTTCTTCTTCTAAACTGTCTCCACTGAATCCAGTCATCGCTTCGATGAGTGCGGTTTTTCCATGGTCTACGTGACCGGCAGTTCCTACTATTATGTATTTCATGTTGCTTATCTCTCTTTAATATTGGTCATACAAATGTCTCAAAAGACATATTATTTGATTGTTAAGATCGCTTTGATCTTTTGGGTTAATATGGCATCGATTCTAGGTAAAATACTTCTAAAATCAAGTAAAAACTTATCATTTTCGATGCGTCCGATGATATGGTGATTTCTAAACTCTTTCTCTAAAACTTCAGCTTTCCCTTTGATGTGCAATGCGACGGTTGGAAATTCACGATTTGGCAGCGTGCCCCCTCCCATGACGGTCGTACTGTCAATCACGTCACATCGTGTTATTCCGATATCTTCTTGCACTTTGAGCGCCCGCTCTTTTAGTGTTTGGACCTCGGTAAAGAGCATGTCTAATGTCGGGATGTCTTCAAATTCCTCTTTAAGATAGGATTTAATCGTCTCTTCTAAGAGTGCGAGCGTAATCTTATCGACGCGCAACATTCTAAGAAGTTGATTTTTTTTGAGTTCGCTGATGAGCTCTTTTTTCCCTGCGATAATCCCCGCTTGAACACTGCCAAAGAGTTTGTCACCACTAAAACTAATCAAGGAGGGCTTGGATTTGAGAATTTGTGGCAAGGAGTGCTCTTTTTGACCGAGATGATAAGGCAAAGTGGGAATATAACCGCTTCCTAAATCATAGTAATCTAAAAGATGATGGGTTTGTGCGAGATTTTGAATCTCTTCATAAGGAGTCTCTTCGCTAAATCCTTCGATGGAAAAGTTGGATTTGTGTACCTTCATAATCATGACACTATTATCACTGAGTGCCTTATCATAATCGCTGAGTTTTGTTTTGTTTGTGGCACCTACTTCTCGCAAGATGGCTCCGCTTTGACTCATCACCTCAGGAATCCTAAAACTGCCGCCAATTTCGACCAGTTCACCTCGGGAAACGATGACTTCTTTCCCTTTGGCGAAGGTATTGAGGATTAAAAATACCGCACTGGCATTATTGTTGACCACAAGGACATCTTCCACGCCTAAGAGATTGATCATATGACGGCTGACATGTTCGTATCGCTCACCACGGCAACCGTGTTCAAGATCGTATTCGAGGTTTGAGTAGTTACACAAGATTGGTTTGGCTCTCTCTATCAACGTTTCACTGATGAGGCTTCTGCCCATATTGGTGTGCAAGATGACTCCTGTTGCATTGATGAGCTGCTTGAGTGAAGGAGAAAAGAGATCATGATAGCTTTTTTTGACCGCTTCTAAAAGTTCTGATTGGTCAATTTTTTCTATTGTTCCAGATCGCAAGGCTTCGCGTAATGCTTCAATCTTCTCTTTGGCTATTTTAAGTATAAGTTTTTGGTTTAATCCCTCAAAGATTGGATCTTGTGCTATTTTATCTATCTTTGGGATTTCTCGAAATTTATTCTTCATGTCATTCCTCGTTTGGATTGGGTAGTTTGTTTTCGTCAAAAAAATACTTTTTATTTTGGATTTTTACCAAAATTTCTTTTTCAGCGAGTTGACGAAACACTTTGATAACCGTGGGTTTACTCACATCGACTTTTTCCATAATATCGCCATAGGAGTAGTTAAACATATTATCATGATCGAGATTTTTGATGATAAACTTAATTAATTCGATTTGTTTCCCATCAATAATCGCAGAGATGGTTTTAATCATATTATAAGAGCGTTCAATCTCTTTTTGTTGCATCTTAGGCAACAGTGTATCGTGAATGGAATTGAGAAGATCTTTGATGCTGATGGGTTTGACAATATAATCATCAATCTTGAGTTTAATTGCATCAAGTAAATATTCTGTATCGGTAAAGGCGGTGGTTAAGATGGCCGGTATTTCATAGCCATGTTCGTATTTCAAAGATCTTAAAAATTCGATACCATTTTCATATTTGAGATTGATATCGGCGATGATAATATCGACTTTGTTGGTTTTGAGAACTTTGAGGGCTTCCTCACAGGTAGGTACCGGAAAAATCGTGCCGACAAAATCTTCTAAGGCTGAAAATGTGTGTTTGAGAAGTTCGGGCTCATCCTCAAGATACAGTACGTTAAAGTTCCCGAGTAAATCAAGATTTCTTTTTTGCATTATGCCTCTCCTTTGAGTGGTAGTTCTACACTAAACATCGCGCATTGAAAAAATTTGTCTTCTCCAAATCGATGGATAATATTCTTACAACTGATTTTTCCATTCATATGTTTTTCTACTAATTGTTTCGACATATAAAGGCCGATTCCCGTGCCAATACTCTTGTGTTTTGTGGTAAAATAGGGATCAAATATCTTAGATATTATATCATCTTTTATGCCGCCGCCATTGTCGATGACGCTGATGAGGATGTTTTTGCGTGTCTGTTTTAAGATGATGCGTATCTTTTTGGATTCTAGATTTTGTTGTGATGTGAGGACATCTTTGGAATTGCTAATGAGGTTTAAAATCACATGAATCAGCTCATTTTTGAAACCGTAGAGTTGGATGGAACCCGCACGATTGCTTGTGAGTTCTATGTACTCTTTTTTGAGTTGATATTTTGAGAGGCTGATGGCTTTATTGATGGCCTCTTTGACATCAAAAATCTCTTTGGTACGATTGGGCATAAAAAAGTTTCTAAAATCTTCTAAGGTATCCGACATATTTTTGCCGACTTTTAGCGCATCTTCAACACGACTGTCAACAAATTCGACATCGAGTTTCCCTGCATAAAACTTGCTCTGAAAACTTTGCACGATCATCATCAAAGTGCCAAGCGGTTGGCGCCATTGATGGGCGATATTTTGTAATACCTCACCCATCCTAGCGAGCCTAGCTTGTTGAAACATAATATTATCGCGCTTTCTGCTGTTTTCGACCTCTTTTTTGATACGACTCTCCAGAGAACTATTGAGTTGACGCAGTGCTTTGGTTTTTCTCATGACATTCTCTTCTAGGGTATAGTGGAGGTGTTTAAAGTTGTTAATGATGATGATTGAGACTAAGACAACAAAGGCAAAAGTGAGGCTGATGAGCAGGATTAACATATAGGTACTCGTGCTAAAAAGCTGGTCATTGGCCTCTTTTTTGGAGATAGCATGTTGTAAATTGTTCGTAATGAGACTCGAGAGATAGATACTAATGGAGTTGGTCTCCAAAATAATATCATTGATTTTTTGATCGTGGGTGATTTCTTTGGTATTGTTTTTGAGTAAGGTGATTAAGATGGTGGTTTTTTCATCGATGCTGTGAATTTTTTCTTCTATATTATTGATGATGCGGTTTGTAAATTCATTGTTATTGTTATCTTTGTGCGGGCGCAAAAAGAAGTTAAGCCAATTATTGGCAAATTCTGGCAATCCTCCGATGGATTTTTCTGTGCCCCGCTTGTATTCCTTCCACTGTTTTTTAATAATTTGTTTGGCAATCAGTAGGACTTCAATGCCCTCTTGATTGCTAATTTGTTGATTTTCGATGGCATTGAGTGTTTCTTTGATATTGACTTGATAAATATCTTTGATTTCTTCGAGTTTCACCTGCGGGGCGGTATAATTTTGAAATAAGACTTCAAAATCATATTTTAGAGCAAAAATCGAAATGAACATCAAAAATCCGATGATAATCGTCCCTCCAAAGGTTGTTCCAATTAATATCTTGGTCTTACTTGTAAAGGTGATT
Organism: Sulfurospirillum sp. 1612; assembly: GCF_036556685.1. Taxonomy (NCBI): domain Bacteria; kingdom Pseudomonadati; phylum Campylobacterota; class Epsilonproteobacteria; order Campylobacterales; family Sulfurospirillaceae; genus Sulfurospirillum; species Sulfurospirillum sp. 1612. Next base: position 2,218,196 of record NZ_CP140614.1, on the reverse strand, counting down.
TTTTCTAAGATTTTATTGATATACGTCACAAAAGCATTCATTTTTTCTCACAAATTGTTTTAAAGATACCATCTTGGAATTTGAGTAGATACACACTGTTGAGTAGTTGCGAATGCTTATAGTGAACATTGACATCCTCAAGTGTGTGTTCTTGGGGTGTCTTGATATTTTCAAGAAACTTTTTTGTGGTGATATTCCCTTTGATTTTTTCAATACTTTTGACTAAAACTTTAGCTGCCAAAAAAGATTCAAATGAGGCAAACGTTGGGGGATGATGCGGATGAAAGGTTTGCAATAGTTTCAAATACTCTTGTGCTTGTGCGGTGTTGTTAGTATAGGTGGGTACGGTTTGAGAAAAGAGTAAATTGTGCCCATTATTGTGTAATTCTTCCATCAATGCATTGGCATTGACAAAAGAGATGGGACAGAAGATGACAGATTTGAAACTCTTGTCTTTTCTCGCTTTTTTGATAAAACGGGCCGTGGGTTTATACGAACCGATTAAGATGACGGCTTCGGGCTTTTTGTCTTTGATATCATAGAGGGCTTGCTTCACAAAGAGGGTATTTCTCTTGTAGGTACCTTCGCTGACAAGCGCTAAGCCTCTTTTTTTCAATGCCTTTAAGAGTGCAATGTATCCTTCGCGTCCATAATCATCATTTTGATAGAAAATTGAAAATTTTGAAAACTTTTTGTTTTTGGTCAAGTATCCAATGAGGGCATCAACTTCTTCTTGATACGAACTTCTAAAATTAATAATATTTTTAAATTTGGGATTGCGTAAAAACGAGGCACCAGTATAAGGGGCGATAAAAGGAATGCCACGTTTTTCCACAAGGGGTAGGATTTTTTTGGTCGTGGGCGTTCCGACAAATTCAAAAAGCGCAAAAACGCTATCATGATCAATGAGACGCTTTGTATTACTCCAGGTGATCTCTGGTTCATATTTGTCATCATAGTAGATGAATTTGATTTTTTTATGGTGTACGCCTCCGGTTGCATTGACGCTTTGAAAATAGGTATCAGCCCCTATGACAATCTCTTTGCCTAAGTTTTGGTTGATGCCGCTGAGCGGCAAAGAGGCACCGAGCCGGATTTCATTTTGGTCTTTTAATGGATCATGCGTATAAGAGAATAACGTTCCTATCAGTATTGTCACAAAAATTAGGGCGACTAATATATAACTTTTTTTGACCAAAACGGTGATCCTTCTTGATATTTTGAAAATATTATATCTGAAATTTTTTTAATCTTTACTGCAAAATATGGATATAAAATGATAAAATTAGTATTTTAATTAAGGAGGTATTAATTCAAAAAAAATTACAATCTAGTCAAATAATTTTGACCAAAAGGTAACGCAACCATGCAAAATGAATATCTATTTCTCTCTAAAGAAAAGCTTGATTTTCCTCTTGATGAGAGTATCACCGTAGCACATGAGCAGGATGAGCAAGAGTATTTAGTCTCAAATGAAAATATTAAAAATACACAAATCTATGCACCGGAAATTAACTTCTATTTAAAACATTCACAAGATGACATACGCCAAAAAATTACTAACGTCAAAAAGCTCTATGATATACGAGCGGATAACTTTGATTTAGCACAATATGTTGATTATGAAGAGCCCGTAGGCAATAAGTTACTGATTGTAACGCAAGATGAAAAAAGTGATATTTATGCACCTTTTCTTGAAGATGATGCCTTGATGAGCATTACTTTAAATCCGGAGATGATTTTAGATGTCAATGGACATATTGGCAAACTCAATGTGACAATTTTAAAAGATGCAGAAGAATATGCTTTGGAATGCGATCAAATTATCTGGCCTGATGCTCCCGTATTTGCGATGAAGCAAAGTGGGACTTTTGATCCTAATGTCTTAGATATTGATACTATCTATAAGAAGGTAAAAGAGAATTTAGAAGGCTATAAATACAAAAATTTTGTCACCTATGACTCCTCGATTTGTCAGTATCATGAGCGACGCGAAGAGATCTGTGGCAAGTGTGCTGAAGTCTGTCCAACGGTTTCGATTTTAAAAGAGGATGAGAGCAAGCATTTGGTCTTTTCTCATGTGGATTGCCACGGTTGTGGGGGATGTGTGAGTGTGTGTCCTAGTGGCGCGCTTGATTATACGCAGATGCCTCGCGTTGCTTTTAGTGAAGTAAGTAGTTATTTTCGCGATCAAATTGCTTTGATAATCCCTGAAAAGATGGCGCTTGAATCCATTCGTGTTGATTTGCCAAAACAGGTTCTTCCTTTTATGATTGCAGGTGAAAAGTTTCTTCATGAGGCACATTTCATGACACTATTGCAAACGAGTGGAAATCCGGTGATTTTCTATACAGATTTTATCTCCAAAGGCACAGGAGATGCTATCATGATGGTCAATGAAATTTTTGAAAAAAAATATCACAAAAAAGCGATTTATGTTTGTCAAGATTCAGAAGCATTAGCTGATGCTTTTGGTGCACTTGAATCATTGAGCGAATGTCAGTATGGTATTAATGAAAAAGATTTAAAAAAACGTGAAATCTTTTCTGCGAGACTGGCGCATCTTGTGGGTGAGGATGATTTGGGTGTCGTCAAGACTGGCGAACATGTCCATTATGGTCGTGTTGAGATCAATGAAGCCAATTGTACACTGTGTTTGAGTTGTGTAGGCGCTTGTAATGTGAGAGCCCTCACCGCGCATCCTGAAGACAATAGCTTACGATTCAATGCCTCAATCTGTACCGATTGTGGCTATTGTGAGGTAACCTGTCCAGAAGCCGATTGTTTGAGAGTCGTCAAAGATGAAATCAGCCTCAAACCCGATTGGTTTACTCAAAAAGTGATGGCAAAAGACGAACTTTTCGCCTGTGTTGAGTGCGGCAAAGAGTTTGCTACGGTCAAAGCCATTAAAAAAATTGCAGATATCATGACACCGATATTTGGCGATGATGAGGTCAAAATCAGAAGCCTTTATTGCTGTGCTGATTGTAAGCCTAAAGTGGTGCTAAATTCTTATCTAGAAAAAGTTAGAGAAGAAGAGCAAAACAAATAAATACAAAAAACGGTCTCACTGATTCCGTTTTCCTCCTCCTAGTAATATGCAAAATTTGAATATTTAAGGCATATTTAAGCAATTCTGTTACTTTTTTAGTCCAATTCTCGTCTAAGCCTAGATATGGTAGATTTACTGTATTGATAAACAATTGTTTACCTAGTATCTATTTGTTTATCTAGAAAGTAAGCAGATTGAAGTTTGATAAAACTTTACAATCTTCCCATATAGTGGGAATAGATGGACTTTTATTTTGGCTTTTTTAGTCTTTTTTTAGACAGAGTCAAATTGGTCTATTTTTATTTACTTTAAATAAAAAGGAAGCACGTGACACAAAAAGAATCTCTTTACAAAGCACGATCACTTTATTATGGCTTTTTTAGCAAAATGTTAGTATTTACAACACGTCCAAACCGGTTTGATGGGCTTTTGGAAGTTTTAGATGTAATGATTTCTAATCCACTTGATGAAAACTCATGCGAAGCCCTTAAGGAGATCAAGGAATTTATTCAAACCTACCATGAGAGCGGGTTGTGCGATGAATATGATTATATATTTAATGACCCAGATTCTCGCGCATTGCGAGATACGGCCTCGTATTATGATGAAGGGGTGGAGAGCGGAAAGAAACGCGTTGCGGTTAAAAACTTTTTAGGAAAAACCAAAATTAGACGAAACGAAGCAAATTATTATGATAATGAAGACAGCGTGGGATTTTTGGTAACATTTATGCACGAATTAATTGAATTGATTTTAAAAGGTGAAACCCAATATGAGACAGTACAACATTGTCTGTTTACCGAAATTATCAATGAATTTTTCGATGAATTTATCGTAAACCTTTATGAACATGACAAAGCCAATGCGTATCGATCTTTGGCTGTTGTACTCAATGCTTTTTTAGAATTTGAGCGCTTGTATTTTGATGTAAAAAAACCATTACCAAAAGAAAAACCTGTCGTAGCCACGGCGACTGAATCGTGTGAATATATTAGTGACGTGGAAGCAAAAAGACGGGCTGAGAATAGAGCAAAACGAGAAGCAGATTCGTTAGTCTCTTCGTGTAGTATCGAAGATTCATCGACCACTGAAGAATTTAAAGATATTCTATAATGAATCGGTGTGGGGGTTTTCCCACGCCGGCAAGAGATAACAATAGAACTTTTGAAAGACAATTTTTAAATTGTTTTTCAAAACTTCTTGGTGTCAAGAAGTAAATTTTAGCAAGGAGGACTATATGGAAGAGAAAAGACGTAGCTTTTTGAAAAAAGCAGCCGTTGTCGGTGCCGTAAGTGCCGTCGGTACTGTGGCAGCAACCGCAGCTACAAAAAGTAGTACATACAGTTCAAATGGCGTTGTTGTAGGACACTCTGATAAAAAAGAGATTCTCTACAAGAAAACAGAAGCGTGGGATGAATATTATCGAACCGCGTTATAGAAATAGGAGACATTGAGTATGGAAAACACAACTCAAAAAGCGCTCTCCACCCGAATCGGTCGTAGGTCATTTTTAAAAATGGCAGCTGTCGCCGGTGCATTTGGTGCTACCAGTGCATTTGCAAGCGAAGGCGTGATGAGACCGGCAACGGAGGAAGAGATCAAAAATCCTTTCCCTGGATCGAAGTTTGTCAAATCAGTATGTACCTCATGTTCAGTAGGATGTGGTATTAATGCAGAAGTACAAAACGGTGTTTGGGTAAGACAAGAAGTGGCGCAAGACCACCCCGTTAGTTTGGGCGGACATTGTTGTAAGGGTGCTGACATGATTGATAATGTCAGAGCCGAAGTGAGACTTAAACATCCAATGAAAAGAGAAAATGGTCAGTGGAAGCGTATCAGTTGGGATAGTGCCCTTGATCAAATAGCCACAAAATTGGAAGATTTAAGAAAAACAAGTGGACCGGATGCAGCAATGTTCCTAGGTTCTGCGAAATTTAGCAATGAGCAAGCTTATTATTTTAGAAAGTTTGCTGCCATGTTTGGAACTAATAACATCGATCACCAAGCTCGAATTTGACATAGCACAACAGTCGCCGGTGTGGCGAATACATGGGGTTATGGCGCTATGACGAATTCATTGAATGATATTCAGAATGCAAAAGCGATCATTATATTTGGAGCCAATCCTGCGGTAAACCATCCTGTTGGTTTTAGACATTTCCTAATTGCTAAAGAGAGAAATAATGCACAATTAATCGTTATCGATCCTCGATATACCAGAACAGCAGCCAAAGCAGATTTATATGCTAGAGTGCGACCGGGTACGGATATCGCATTTATGTATGGTATGCTCAATATCATATTTGAAAATGGTTGGGATGATAAAGAATTTATCGATGCCAGAGTGTATGGCATGGATGAGATTAGAAAAGAAGCCAAAAAATGGACACCAGATGTTGTTGCCAACGTCACAGGCGTTCCAGCTGAAAAATTAATGCAAATTACAAGAGTCTATGCAAAATCAAGACCGGGAACTCTCGTATGGGCGATGGGCTTGACACAACACTCAATCGGTAGTTCTAATACTCGTTTGGCTCCGATTATCCAACTTGCTCTTGGAAACATGGGTGAAGAAGGTGGTGGAACCAATATTCTAAGAGGTCATGATAATGTCCAAGGTGCTACAGATTTTGCATGTCTTGCAGATACACTTCCTGGATACTATGGTCTAAGTGATGGCTCATGGAAATACTTCTGTAAATCATGGGGTGTTGATTACGAATGGGTCAAAAGTAGATTTAAAAATAAAAAGATGATGAATGCCAAAGGCTTCTCGCTTGCACGTTGGTGGGCTGGAGTATTGGCTGGAAATCCAGGTGAAGATGCAATCCACAATGGCGGTACGAACCTCAAAGCACTTTTTGTTATGGGAAATGGTATCACCTCAATTGCACAACAAGCAAAAGTCAAAGAAGCATTGGACAATCTTGAATTGATCGTCTTAGCCGATCCTTTTGTCAATGAAGCTGCGGTTTTAACAGACAAAAAAGACAATGTTTTCTTACTTCCTGCCGCGACTCAATTTGAAACCAGCGGTTCCGTTACTGCAACCAACCGATCGGTACAATGGCGTAGTAAGGTAGTGGATCCACTTTATGAAAGCAAACCGGATGAAGAAGTGATGTTTGAATTGGCCAAAAGATTAGGTTTTTACGATCAACTCACCAAGGGTATGTTGATGAAAGAAAACAAGAAAACATTCAAATGGCCAGAAGATGCCACCGATGAGTTTGCCCGAATCATCAAAACAATCGGACTCACAGGATGGACATCAGCACGACTCAAAAAACACCAAGAAAACTGGGATAAATTCGACCAAATCACGCTCAAAGGATACGGTCCGATGAAGGGTGAGTATTATGGATTGCCTTGGCCTTGTTGGACAGAAACACACTCCGGCAGCCCAATCCTTTATGATATTCACAGATCCGTTGCTGAGGGTGGTATGGGATTTAGAAATCGATTTGGACTAGAACATGATGGTCATGATTTGTTAGCATCTAAAGGCTCAGCGCCTAAAGATTCTGCTAATCCAAACGGATATCCTGAAATCACAGCCAAAAACATCGAAAAAGTACTCGGTATTACACTGACAGAAGATGAAAAGAAACGAATCGGTGCGAACTGGAAAGTAGATACGAGTAATATTATCGCAGAAAAATGTATGGAACGGGGCATTGCGCCATATGGAAATGCAAGAGCCCGTGCGATTGTATGGAACTTCCCGGATAAAATACCAATGCACAGAGAACCACTTCACTCTCCAAGAGAAGATTTGGTCAAAGAGTACCCAAGTTATCCAGACAAACCAAATCACTTTAGGGTTGACACCAGATATATCAGTGAGCAAACCAAAGAGGATTGGAGTAAAAAATTCCCGATCAACCTAGTCACAGGACGATTGGTCAATATGAATGGTGCCGGGATGGAAACAAGAGCATCAAAATATCTTGCGAAACTCACACCGGAAATGTTCTGTGATATTAATCCAGACTTAGCCGCTGATCATGGTATCAAAAATGGTAGCATGATGTGGGTTCACTCTCCTGAGGGAACAAAAGTGAAAGTAAGAGCCAGATACTCTTACAGTGTTAGTGCTGATAGAATCTTTTTACCGATGCACTTTGCCGGATATTTTCAAGGGCAGGATCGAAGCTCGCATTACCCAGAAGGTACAAAACCTTATGCGATAGGTGAAAGCGCCAATACGGTTACAAATTACGGCTATGACATCATCACTCAGCTTCCTGAAACTAAAGGCGGATTATGCCGCATCGAAAAAGCGTAGGGGGTGTGAAATGAGTTATGCAAGAATGAAATTTTATTGCGATGAGGCCAGATGTATTGATTGTGACGGATGTAGCATTGCATGTGCTGAGGCACATGAGCTCCCTGTTGGTATCAGCAGACGGAAAGTTGTCACCCTTAATGAAGGGGTAGAAGGTAAAGAATTCTCCACGTCAATGGCGTGTATGCACTGTACGGATGCTCCTTGTGAGCAAGTGTGTCCGGTGGATTGTTTTTATATTAGAGAAGACGGAATTGTGCTTCATGATAAAAATACTTGTATTGGTTGTGGTTATTGCCTTTATGCCTGTCCTTTTGGCGCGCCACAATTTCCACAAGATGGTGCTTTTGGCACTCGCGGTGTGATGGATAAATGTACAATGTGTGCAGGGGGACCTGAACCTACAAATTCTGCCAAAGAGCGTGAGCTTTATGGACAAAATCGTATTGCAGAGGGAAAAGTTCCTGTTTGTGCGGCGATGTGTTCTACCAAAGCACTACTCGTTGGGGATAGTGAAGATGTTTCTAAAATCTACCGTGAGCGTGTAGCATCAAGGGGACATGGGGTTCAGTCGGTTCCAAATGGCTGGAGCGTTGCGTATAAAAATTGATGAAGGGATGTCATGAAAAAATTAATATTGCTCTCGCTTAGTATACTGGGTTTGTATGCAAGAGAATTAACGGGCAAAGTACCATTGGCATCTAAAGATATCGCTCCAAGTCAGGGAGGAGACCTTTTGGTCTCTTCCCAAATGATTACAAATATCTTGGATTATCAAAAATTTGGAGATTTATTTACCTATCTTCAAGCGCACTATTTTAAGGTCATTTTTTTGGGTATTCTTATCGGAGTGCCTTTAGTATTTTTACTGCATTACCTAATTATTGGAGCAAAACGCTTTATACATGGCGGAAAAAGGATTTACTTTTTTACGCTTTTTAATCGGATTGTCCATTGGGTTGCAGCTGTTGCTTTTGTTGTATTAATCCCAACGGGTTTGATGATGGTTTTTGGAAAATACTTAGGCGGTGGTGAGCCGATTCGAATCGCGAGAGAATTGCATGGATATTTTACACCGGTTTTTATTATATCTGTGATCCCGATGTTTATATCTTGGTTCAAAGAGATGCTTCCTACCTTTGATGATGTCAAGTGGCTTTTCATTGTAGGAGGATATTTAAGTAAAAAGAAAATTGAGGTACCTGCCGGAAAATTCAATGCAGGACAGAAGATGTGGTTTTGGATTGCAACGCTTGGTGGTATTGTCATGATTATAACTGGCGCTGCGATGTTTTTCCAAAACTTTGATTTGGGAATTGCTAAAAGCTTAGATATGACGCAAATTGATCTGTTGCGATTGAGTGCATTAGTTCATAATATTTTAGGCTTTGCCGTTTTAGCACTTTTCTTGACACATATTTATATGTCAGTATTTGCGATAAAGGGTTCATTGCAAAGTATGAAAGATGGCTACAAAGAAGAAGACGAAGTGGCACATCTTCACTCATCTTATTATAAAAAATTAAAAAAAGAGGGGAAGATTTAATCTTTTTTTCGCTATATTGCCAATACTCAAACCAGAGTATTGGCATTTGTTATACTTATAAATGTGCAAAATTAAAATATTACTAAAAAGTGACGAAAAATGGGACCAATTTTTACAACACAAGTGACGAAAATTAAAAATAATAAAAAATTTGAAACCGATGATACGGTGATTCGTGAAATTAAGTTGGATATTAATATCAATGGCAAACGCATTGTCTCTTTGATGGCGACACCTACAGATCTAAAAGAATTGAGTATTGGTTACCTAATTAGTGAAAATATTATTGAAAAAGTTTCAGATATCACACAGTTTGAAATCACTGATATCGATACCAAAATCTACAAAGCAGATATCAAAGCAACAATCAACGAAGCGAGTAGTGATAAATTAAACACAGAAGGCGTGATTGTCAGCGGCTGTGGTCGTGGGGCAAGTACGCATATTTCACTCAAATCCATCGAAGCCAAAGTGATGCAGGATGATTTTTATATCGATGCAAACCTCCTTTTCAAAGAGATGGGAGAATTTTACACCCAATGCCCTCTTTATGAGCAAACCGGGTGCGTGCATACGGCAAAAATTCACATTGATGATTCGATCTATTTTATCGGTGAAGATATTGCACAACACAATACTATCGATAAAGCCGTTGGCAAAGCTTTACTAGCCGGACACAGTGTCAATCGTGCTTTTTTGATGGTCAGTGGCAGATTGAGTTCCGAAATGGTGGCCAAAGCGGTGATGCATCAAATTCCGATTCTAGCTTCTCGCACCGCTTCTACTTGTAGAGGGGTGAATATTGCTGCAAAATTTGGCTTAACGCTGATTGGTTTTGTCAGAGGACAGAGCATGAATATTTATAGAAATCCGGAGAGAATCCATGTCGAATCTTGAAACAATTATCAAAGAAAATCTCAATACAGAAGGAAAGTTGGATTGCAAAGATGCTTTTAAAATCTCAGCCAAAACAAAAACTCCTATCTTAGAAGTTGGGGATAAGGCAAAAGAGTTGGGTATTCGCATCGCAGGGTGTGAGCTCGGTCAATTTGGTAATTTAAAAGGTACGGGTGAATTTAGTGAGGTGGCTTTGGAAAAAATGGCACCTTTTATTGATGACAAAAACAGAATCCGCTGCAAAGATGCCAGAAGTGCAGCCGGAGGTATCGGACTTAAAAAAATCCGTGGGACTATCAAAGAGAAAAATATGGATGTGACTTATTGTGAGTTGGGATGTTTTAAAGAAAAACGACGCAGCAGACTCTATGTCAAGACAAAAACTTGGATTGAAAACCAAGAAGGAGAATTACTCTTTGGTAAGGGAAAAACAGAAGTTTTAGAATTGATTGAACAAGAAGGCTCAATTGCAGGAGCGGCACAAAAACTCAAAATGAGTTATAAAAAAACTTGGAGCCATGTTAAAATACTTCAAAAAAATTTAGATGATGTATTAGTGGAATCCCAACAAGGAGGAGGTGAGAATAGTGGTAGCAAACTGACACCACTTGCCGATGAATATATTAATAATTACAAACAATTGGAAAAAGATATAGAGGCGTATGCCAATGAGCGTTTTAAAGAATTGTTTTTGAAACCTCGAAACAAAAGAGAGTTTAAAGACTGAGATAGCAGTCTTTTTATTGCATAGTAATGTGCAAAAATTACATATTAAGGAGTTTTTATGAAAAAATTGGTTTTAGCGTTAGGATTAGTTGCAACACTTGGGTTTGCAAAAGAAAATATTATTATTTTCCATGCAGGAAGTTTATCGGTACCTTTTTCGGAGATATCTAAAGTATTTGAGGCTAAATATCCACAATATAAAGTCTTAAGAGAGCCAGCGGGAAGTCGGGCATGTGCGAGAAAAATAACCGATATCGGCAAACCAGCGGACGTGATGGCCAGTGCGGATTATAAAGTCATCGACAATTTACTCATCCCAAAAAATGCAAAATTTGATGCGCATTTTGCGACCAATGAAATGGTCTTGGCCTATACTGCAAAATCAAAATTTGCCAATGAAATTAATGAAAAAAATTGGACCAAAATATTTTTGAGACCCGGTGTCAAAGTAGGACATTCTAATCCAAATCTAGACCCTTGTGGATATCGAACGATGTTGGTGACTAAACTAGCAGAAGATTATTATAAAGAACCGGGTTTGTTTAAAAAACTGTTTGGTTATGGCGATAGTTATACCAATGGCGAAGAGAACAAAAACAAAGTAGTCGTACGACCGAAAGAGACAGATTTGTTAGGACTTTTAGAAGCAGGGGCTTATGATTATCTCTACATTTATAAATCAGTAGCACAACAACATGGACTCAAATACATCTCATTACCTGAGAAAATTTCTCTTAAAAGTGCTAAATATGCAAAATATTACAAACAAGCCACTTTTAAAATTACAGGCAAAAAACCTGGAACTTGGGTTGTTAAAAAAGGCTCACCAATGGTTTATGGTTTGACTGTGGTTCAAAATGCAAAATCACCAATCAATAAAGATGGTGCGGTTAAATTTGTAAATTTTGTACTCTCAGCTGAGGGACAAGCTATTATGCGTAAAAACGGACAAGGTGTTATTAACCCACCAGTAATCACTGGCGATGCTAGTATTCTAGGAAAATAATGTTAAAAGTTGAAAATCTTTTTCTCAAAAAAGGGAGTTTTGTTTTACAAAAACTCTCTTTTGAGGTAGAAACAAATTCTTATTTTGTGATCTTAGGCAAAACCGGTAGCGGTAAAACCATGTTGCTAGAAGCGCTGGCGGGTATTCAAAGCGTTGAAGGAAGTATCTCTTTTGATGGCAAAGAAATTACAAATTTGCCTCCAGAACGAAGAAATTTCGGGTTTGTTTATCAAGATTTTAAACTCTTCCCTAATATGAATGTTAGGGAAAATATTGTTTTTTCATCACGATACAAAAAAATTGAGAATGAAAAAGAATTGTTTCAAGATTTGATAGATTTTTTACAAATCAAAAAGATTTTAGATCGTAAAATTACCAACTTGAGCGGTGGAGAAAAGCAACGAGTCGCCATCGCTCGTGCCATCTATTCAAGACCGAAACTTTTGTTATTAGATGAACCCTTGAGTGCTGTGGATCCCACGTTTCGTAATACTATCATGAAGTCATTGAAAGATATTGTTAAACGGTATCAAATTACGATTGTACACGTCACTCACAATTTCCGCGAAGCCTCATATCTTGCGGATAAGATTGCGATTATTCTCGATGGTAAGATTTTGCAGACGGGGAAAACAGACGAGGTTTTAAACAAGCCAACAAGTATTGAGGTTGCAAAGTTTTTGGGATTTAAAAATATCTTTCCATCAACCTTTTTAGGATTTGATCAGGAAAATCGATTTTTTTCCATTGATCCTAATAAAATCAAAATATCTTCCCAACGCGTGGATCAATGTTACAACTTTCCTTGTACTATTGAGACGATTATGGGGATTAGTGATCACTATAAAATATTTGCAAAATCTGGTGAGATGCTTTTCTTTGTTAAAATTCCTCAGATTATTTTTGAAAATTTTGATTTACAAGAGGGGCATGATTATTTTCTTAATATCAACAAAAAGGACATCGCATTCATATGATAAAAGATAAAAGTTTTGTGTTGATTTTTCTATTTTTATCCTCCATTATCGTCCTTTTTTTGACGATTCCTTTGATTAAGTTATTTATCAATGTAGGATTATTTGGGGTGATAGATACGTTGAAAGATGCTGAAGTTTATAATGCAATCTTTCTTACGATAAAAGCAGCACTCTATTCTGTTGCGTTTGTTTGTGTTACTGGGATTCCTTTGGCTTATTTAATAGCGCGGCATGAGTTTTTCGGTAAATCAGTTTTAGAATCCATCATTGACATCCCCGTTATGGTGCCTCATACAGCAGCAGGTATTGCGCTTTTGATTGCGTTTGATAATGGCTATATTGGAGAAGCACTCTCTTATTTGGGGCTTGGATTTATTGATACGACGACCGGAATCGTGAGTGCGATGATGTTTCTCTCTGCACCTTTTTTGATTAATAGTGCCAAAGAGGGATTTAAAAAAGTTGATGTTGAATACGAATATGTTGCTCGAACTTTAGGCGCGAGCCATTTTAGTACGTTTTTTCGGATTGTACTACCAAATTCACGCAATGATATTATTAATGGTGCATTGATGATGTGGAGTCGTGGGTTGGGTGAGTTTGGCGCTGTGGTCATTATCGCCTATCATCCAATGGTGGCACCGGTCTTGATATTTGATCGTTTTAATAGTTTCGGGTTAAAATACTCAGCACCCGTAGCAGCAGCGATGATTATGGTCTCGATTTGTTTATTTTTGGCTGTGAGATTTGTGAATAATAGATTAAAGTAAGCCTGTATCGGCTTACTTTAAAATGAAATTATTTAGCTAATTTTAGCTCCCCTAATAAATTGCTAATTTCATGACCTTGTTTGAGCCAGTTTGTGATACCACCTTTGAGATAGTAGACGTTTTTAAAGCCATAAAATTTTTGTAATTCTTGTGCGGCATAGGCACTTCTAATTCCAAATTTACAATAAAATACAATGGTTTGACTTGGTTTTAATGCTAACTGTTTGCCAACAGCTGGTGCAACCATTCCTCTTGGGATTGCTTTGAAATCCATCCATAAAATCGTACCGGCAGCCACTTCTTTTGGCTCTCTTACATCAACTAGGACAAAATCTCTATCTTCTTTCATCCATTTGATTAATTCTTTATCAGTAATACCTTTTGTTACCTTTTGAGCCGCGGCACCTTGAGCTTTCCACGCAGACATCATTTCTGCTTTAAGCTTAGCATCTTTGGCATTAGCTGCATTGAGTGACAAGGCAGCAATCACTAAAATTGCAACCATTTTGAACAAATTTTTCATACTTTTCTCCTTTTTTGTTTAAAAAATATTACCAAATTTACTCATAAGACAATATTAATTTATATGAATGAATATTCAGCGCACTATTATAAATCTTTTGTTACAATTTATAAAATTGACTGTCTGAAAGGATTTTTGATGAATAAAATCAAAAAACAAAATATGATTATCTCTGCCGCACTCAAAGTTTTTTCAAAACAAGGGTTCTATAACACAACCATAGCCCAAATTGCACAAGATATAGGGATGAGTGTTGGTAATTTTTATAATTATTTTCCTTCTAAAAAAATTTTGGCACGCGCAGCTATAAAATTTGTGACGAAAAAATTAGCCAATAGTTTGGCTTATATTAACAACAAAGAGATATCACAACAAGAGAAGATGCACATATTTGTGGGGGAGTATTTTGGCTTTATCCAAAAATATCCAGAAATGATTGAATATTTCTTCAGAGTCTACCTATCTAATAGGGAATTATTTTGTGAAGAGGATAATTGTGGATTTGCCTTAGCTAAAGAGTTTATCAATGAAGTAGAGCGATACATACAAGATGGTGTTGATAATGGGGAATTTAGAGACAAAAACTTTTTTGTTGCCTTTTCGAGTATTGCGGGTATTTTAGGGGGGATGACTTTTTTAAGCGGCGAACATGTATTTCAAGATAGTATTGACATTTATCGTGATGAGGTTGCTGAGACGATTTATAATTCTTTGAAATAGATTGTTTAATCAGTCACATCAATACTTTCTTACATGAAATATGATAGAATTATCACACGCTTTCACTATGATATAGTGATGGAAATTTAAAGGAGACATGATGTTTATCAAACTAAATGATAGAGTGTATCTAAACAAAGATAGAATCACTAGAATCAAGATTGACCAAGTACAAGATGGAATTAGAGTTCGATTTTATGAAGGGGTGACACAAGTCGCAAAAAGTCAACGATTTGAGACTATTGAAGCGGCACAAGCATGGATTGATGGTCTATTAAAATAGATCAAAAATAAGACCTAAGGTTTAGGTAGACAATATTTTTACTCACGAAATTTATCTGTCATTTTAAAAATCAAAATAAATTATCAAAAAAACAGTGCTGAAATTTCTGCTCATAACATCAGTGAAAAGAGAAAAATTTCGAAATATGCAATAAATTAAGGAGAAAAAATGAAGATAGATTGTTGTAATCTAGCGTGCCCTGAGCCGGTACTCAAAACCAAAAAAGCTTTAGAAGAATTACCAGATGATTCTATTTTAGAGGTCAAAGTCAATTCCATATCATCCAAAGAAAACGTGACACGTTTTGCCACAAAAGCAGGCTATGAATCCAGAATGGAAGAGTCCGATGATGGCACGGCGGTGATTAGTATTATCAAGGGATATGCTTGTGCCGTTGTTGCTAGTGATGGGGATGACCGATTTTATAATAAAACACTGTTTCTCAAAACCGATAAAGTTGGTTCGGGAGAATTAGGTGAAAAACTAATGGCAGGATTTTTGAAATCCATCTTAGAACTTCCAAAACTACCCAATCAAATCATTTGCGTCAATGAAGCAGTCAAATTAACCACAGCACCGGCTGATCATGATGTGATACAATCATTGCAAGCACTTGAAAGCAAGGGTGTCGAAATTTATTCATGTGGCGTGTGTTTAGAATATTTTAATGTCGTCGATGACTTAAAAGTAGGAAAAATTGGTAATGCCTATGCCACTGTTGAAATGTTATTGGAATCTGAGAATACCATTTCCCTTTAAGGAAAAAAAGTGAAATTAAATAATGACGCAAAACTAACAAAGTATGTGAAAGCCGCAGGTTGAGCCGCTAAATTAGCTCCGGGTGAGCTGACATTGGCACTTGGTGGATTAAACTGTGAAAATGAACATGTCCTTGTTGGTATGGACAGCAGTGATGATGCTGCTATTTATCAAATTGATGAGAGTGTTGCATTAGTTCAGACGGTTGATATTATTACTCCGGTGGTTGATGACCCTTTTGTCTATGGACAAATTGCCGCAGCCAATTCGCTCAGCGATGTTTTTGCTATGGGAGCGAAAGTAGCCACAGCGATGAATATCGTCGGGTTTGATGGATGTCACCATCCTAAAAGTGTCCTCAAAGAGATACTTGAGGGAGGACAAAGCAAAATACAAGAGTGTGGTGGCGTTGTCGTAGGTGGGCACACGATTGAAACTCCTGAGATGTTGTATGGACTGAGTGTGAGTGGTTTTGTACATCCTGAACATATTTATCACAATGATACTCCTCGCATTGGAGATGTTTTGATTTTAACCAAACCAATTGGTATGGGAGTGTTAACCACCGCGATTAAAGCGGATATGCTTGAGGCTTCAAGTGCCATCAAAGTGGCGGAGATTTTGGCGCAACTCAATTATCAGCCTTCTGTTATCATGAAGGATTTTGATGTGAGTGCTTGTACCGATGTCACCGGTTTTGGTTTGGGGGGACATGCGTATGAGATGAGTGCCAATAAGGTCAGTATTGCTTTTGATTTCAAGTCTATACCGATTTTATCTGAAGCTTTGGACCTTGCCGATATGGGCATTATCCCTGCGGGTACATATAATAATAAAACACATGTCCAAGAGCATGTAGAGATTCAAAATCAATATGATGAAGAGATTTTCTTTTTTGATGCGCAAACATCAGGAGGCCTTTTGATAGCTGTGTCTCAAAAAGATGCACCGGCATTGTTGAAACGATTGCATGATGAGGGTTTTGAATACAGTGCTATCATTGCTGAGGTGCGCGAGAAGAAAGATCAAAAAGCATTAATTTTATCGTAGAGATTATTTTTATAATCTCCACGATTTTACTATATAAAGAAGGTGCGATGTTAGATTTTTTTAGTTTTGATTTTTTAATCACGCCTTATATTATAGGTTTTGTCTATTTTTTTGGGGCAATTATAATACCATTTTTAGTACTCTTCTTCTCCAAAAAGTACCACCTTCACGTCCATTCTTATAAAATGAAGTTTTTTATGGTGAGCATTATGTTGATATGTGAACTTTTATGGAGAATTTTCTGTGAATTTTTTATGGTATATTTTAAATTATTGGGAGCAATGAAATGAATGAAATGGGTGAACCGCGAATAAAAGTGGTTGCGATGCCAAAAGATACCAATCCTGCTGGTAATATTTTCGGTGGTTGGATTATGTCTCATATTGATTTAGCTGGATCATTGGCAACACGAGATTTGCCGATTGAAAGTGTGGTGACGGTCAAGGTGAATTCTTTAGAATTCAGAGAGCCAATTTATGTGGGTGATGCGGTGAGTTTTTACAGTAAAGTCATCAAAGTAGGTCGCACCTCTGTCAAAGTCGCCGTTGAAGTCAATGCGGAACGATTGTATCAAGGAGAGCGCCGATGTTTACATGTCACGAGCGCCGATATTACTTATGTTTCTGTGAATCATGAAGGAAAGAAAAAACCCATTGAATGTGATGATGAGTATCTAAAGGCACTGGGAATTGAGAGACGTGACGCAGCGAAGCGTTGAAAAAAAGCCACATATCTTAAAAGTTATCACCCTGTTGATGGCAAAGCTAAACATAAATCTAAAGGCGTGACAAAGCAAAGTTGGGATAAAATTTTTATTGCGTTATTGGATAAACCATACAGACAATTAAGAAGTGATATGAAAACAACAGAAGAACAATACGACTTGGTTATCATAGGTGGCGGTGCCACAGGAGCTGGGACGGCTTTGGATGCGACACTTCGCGGGTTTAAGTGTTTGCTTTTAGAAAAAAACGATTTTGCAGAAGGGACGAGCAGTCGCAGTACCAAACTGGTACACGGTGGGGTTCGTTACTTAGAAGCAGCTGTCAAAAAGTTCGACAAAAGTCAGTTTGATCTTGTGCGTGAAGGTTTAAAAGAGCGCTACCGGATCTTGCACAATGCACCACACTTAGCCCATGCCATGACATTGGTCACCCCTTTGTATAAATGGTATGAAATTCCTTATATTTATATCGGTCTTGCACTTTATGATCTCATCTCTGGCAAAAGACGTCTGGGTAAGAGCCGCATTGTCAGTAAAAATGAAATCATGAAAATTTTCCCGAGTGTCAAAAAAGAGGGCTTAGCCGGAGGCGTGCGATACTTTGATGGCGCATTTAATGACAGTCGGATGGCCATTGCTTTACTTCAAAGTGCCAAGAAAAAGGGATGTGTTGTTCGAAATTATCATGAAGTTTTATCCTTTGAACACGAGGCTGGCAAGATTAAAGCCGTGCGAGTCCAAGATAAAATCAACGAGAGTCAATATTTAGTGCGGGCAGATTGTGTTATCAATGCCACGGGGGTATTTTGTGATGATATCAGACGTATGGATGACCCAAGTGTTAGCCCAATTGTCGAAGCGAGTTCGGGTATTCATATCCTCGTAGATAAAAAATTTCTTCCCAATGAAGAAGGCCTCATGATTCCTAAAACCGAAGATGGTAGGGTCCTTTTTATGCTGCCATACCTTGATAAATGTTTAGTAGGGACAACGGATGAAGAGGCGAAAGCGGTGGACCATCCTGAAGTCAAAGAGAAAGATATCGAGTATCTTTTACGACACATGAGAAAATATTTTAGCATTGATATTCAAAAAAGCGACATCCTCTCAGCATGGTCAGGCTTGCGACCATTAGTCACACTCAAACATACAGCGGACACCAAAGAATTGGTACGAGAACATTATATAGAAGAATCAAAATCAGGATTAATCACGATTGCCGGAGGCAAATGGACATCTTACCGCAAGATGGCAGAAGATGTCATGGATGTTGTCCAAAAAACACGAAGAGAAAAAGATTTTAAAAAGTGCCAGACCAAAGATTTCAAACTTTTTGGCAGTGAAACTCCTCTCAAAATCACTCAAGAAAAGATTGCATCAATGGCACTTGAAACGAGTGTTAAAGAGCATTTGATTCAAGCGTATGGGACGCGCGCTTTAGATGTGGCTGATTTTATTAAGATTTATGGCGCGGAAAAATTGCATCCGGCGTATCCTTATCTAAGAGCAGAAGTTTATTATGCTGTGGCGCATGAATTCGTCGAAACGCCCTTGGATTTTCTCGTACGTCGTTGTAATCTTGGTCTGATTGACACTGTGGCCACGCAGACGAGTCTTGAAGTGGTGACGGGTATTTTAAAAGAAGTATTTGCATGGAGTGATGCGAAGTATGTTAAAAAGTTACACGAGGCAAAACAGATTCTAGATAACAGTATTTAGACAATCATTGTTCTCATTTTGTAATACTTTTTGTGTATAATATATGTAGGGTGTTTTGAAAAATGAAGGGCACCCTCTAATCTTAATTAGGAGAAAAAATGAAAAAACTCATGATGGTTGCAACCGCTGCAACTTTGGTACTTGGTAGCAGTTTAATGGCTCAAGAAACATTGAGAATTTTGACATGGAAAGGGTATGCTCCTCAAGCTTTGGTTGATAAATTTGAGAAGCAAACCGGAATCAAAGTGGAATTGACGTTCTCAAATAACGAAGAGATGATTGCAAAACTACGGGCCACTCGTGGGGGTGGGTTTGATCTCGCGCAACCTTCACAAGATCGTATCAGTTCGGTTCAAGCAAAATATAAAATCTACCAACCGATTGATTATTCTAAAATAGATACAAAAGAGTTTGTCCCATCGATGTTAAATGCGGTGAAGAAAAATACCAAAGTCAAAGGTAAATCTTATGCAGTACCGTTTTGTTATGGAACATCTGGACTCATCGTCAATAAGAAATTGGCTCCGGATGCCAAAGATTATAGCGATCTTTTGAATCCAAAATATAAAGGTAAAATCTCCTATCGCCTCAAACGACCGACTTTGATAGGCGTCGCATTTGCAAAGGGAGCGGATCCTTTTGCCGCATATTCTGATGCAAAAGCTTATGCCAAATTGATGGATAAAGTGGGTCAAGATTTGATTAAAGCCAAACCTTTAGTTAACAACTATTGGGCCAATGGTGACGCGCTTTTGAGTATGCTCAGAAGTGGTGAAGTGACCGTAGCGATGGGCTGGGATGGCGGTGGCTGGAAGCTACACAAAGAAAATCCTGATATCGACTTTGTCGCCCCAAAAAGCGGCGCTTTGGGATGGATTGATACCTTTGCGATTCCTTCAAAATCGCGAAATGTGGCTGCGGCATACCGATGGATTAACTTCATGCTAAAACCGGAAAATGCAGCGTATTTCACCAACAATCAAGGTTATGGTACGGCATCAAAGGGTGCGAACAAATTCTTGAATGCAGAGAAAAAAGACAATTTCGAGAGAACCTTTACCAAAGCAGATATTGATAATATCAAGTGGTATCCACCGGTTCCAGCACGACTCGAAAAAATAGAAGGCAAAATTTTAGATATCGTTAAATCAGCACAATAAAACAAAACAACAAGAGAGAAAGTGTTCGCTTTCTCTCTTTCTTCAGGATGATATATGCAAAATGTTTTAGAGATTATTGATCTCAAAAAAAGTTTTGGAGATTTCAAAGCCGTCGATGGCGTAAATTTCCAAGTAGAAGAGGGAAAGTTTTTTTCCATATTGGGACCATCGGGCTGTGGAAAGACAACACTGCTTCGGATGATAGCCGGATTTTTAGAACCAACTTCGGGGAGTATTTTGATTAATGGCGAGGAGATGATTGGTGTATCGCCCAACAAAAGACCTGTGAATCTTGTTTTTCAAAATTTGGCGCTATTCCCGATGATGAGCGTGGAAGAAAATGTTGCTTTTGGACTCAAGCGTCAAAAAGTGAGCAAATCAGAGATTAAGAAAAAAGTTGATGCGATGTTAGAAATCGTACAACTTGGTGGCTATCAAAAGCAAAACGTTCAAGCACTCTCAGGTGGTCAAAAACAGCGCGTTGCCATTGCCAGATCTTTGGTTTTGTCACCGTCTATCCTATTATTGGATGAACCTCTTGGTGCGTTGGATTTGAAGTTACGAGAACAGATGAAAATCGAACTCAAAAAACTGCAACATGAGATTGGAACGACCTTTATCTATATTACACACGATCAATCCGAAGCGCTTGTTATGAGTGATAAAGTCGCGGTTATGAATCAAGGACATTTGGAGCAGATAGATACCCCTCAAAATCTCTATGCCAATCCAAAGACAAGTTTTGTCGCCGGTTTTGTTGGCGAGACCAACCGATTTGAGGCCGTTAAAAATAGTGATGGGTCTGTAAAAACCAAAGAAGGCGCTGAGTTTTTGTCTGTTTTTATAGATACAGATATACAAAGTGATTGTACGCTTTTTGTACGACCTGAGGCCATCGCACTGTTCCCAAAATCTGATATGAAGGGTATGAATTATTTGGACCTCAAAGTCAAAACGATTTTATTTGATGGGTCTAATACAAAGATATTGGCAAGCTTTTTAGATAATTCTCACGAACTCATGGTCTCTTTACCACAAAATAGAGAATTTTCACACATCAAAGAAGGCGATGTTGTAAAAGCTGGCGTACATCTTGAAGATTGTAAGTGTTACCGCACATGAAAAAACATCTAAAACTCGGGTTTTATATCTTTTTTGTCCCCGTATTTCTGTGGCTCTTTTTGCTCATAGTCCTGCCTCAAATTGATCTGTTTTTGATGTCACTCAAATTTGAAAATGACGCGGGAAATATGGTCTGGAGTTTGGAAAATTATCGGGAGTTTTTTACCGAAAAAGTCTATTGGTATACTTTTGCAAGAACGGCGATTTACTCGATACTCGTGACTTTTTTGACCTTTGTTGTCACCTTTCCGATTGCCTTTTATATCACCAAAGTCGTCTCTCCGAAGTATAAAGGCTTTATGACCATTTTACTCTTGATGCCCTTTTGGGTGAGTGAATTGGTACGGGTCTATGGCTGGATGATTTTGTTACGTGAAAGTGGCGTCATCAACTTCTTTTTGATGAAATTCGGATTGATTCATAAGCCCATTGAGATGCTTTATAATGATGTCACGATGGTGATGGGATTGGTATATACTTCGATGTTATTTATGGTGGTGCCACTCATTTCTGCATTAGAAGGTATGGATGATAGTTACATCGAAGCGGGTATGGATTTGGGCGCTTCAAAATTCATCATCTTTTTTAAAATTATCATTCCCTATGCCGCTCCGGGCATCGTCTCTGGTTCGATTGTCGTCTTTATGTTAACCTTGGGAAATTACTTGACCCCAAACCTCATGGGTGGCAAAAACTCTCTATGGTTTACCGAACAAATTTACAATCAATTCATCGCTAGTTTCAATTGGAATCAAGGTGCGGCATTTGGATTTTTACTCTTGATTCTCTCTTCTGCTATTATTTGGATTGGACTCAAAATTAGCAGACAAAATCTCACAAAGGCACTCTCATGATACGCTCTCTTCCCCGCAGTAAAAAGTATGATACGGCATTTTTGATTTATGTGATTGCTTTTTATATCTTTTTATTTGCTCCTTTGGTGATTACGTGTGTTTTGGCTTTTAATAATTCTGATTTTCCCTCTTTGCCGTGGAAAGGATTTTCGCTCGATTGGTTTCTCTCTGATACAAGAGAGCGTGTAGGATTATTACATGATGCCAACTCATTACAAAGTATTCTTGTGAGTATTCAGACGGCATTTTTTGTATCCATTTTTTCATTGATTCTTGGGACGATGGGTGCTTTTTTGTTTGAGCGCGAGAATTTTCGCTTTAAACAAGGACTCTATTTTTTAGCACTGGCTCCTTTGGTCATTCCTGGTGTTATCTTGGGGATTTCTTTGCTTTTGGCGACCAATAGTGCGGGAACCTTTGTCGAAGATCATTTGGGTTGGGATGTTGGAGTGTTGCGACCGAGCTTTTGGCTGGTAGTTATCGGACAGTTTTCATTTATCTCGACTTTTGTCCTCTTAGTGGTCTCGTCGCGACTCAAAAAATTTGACAATAGCCTCTCAGAAGCGGCACTGAACCTAGGGGCGAGTCGTTTTGATACGATTCGATTGATTATTTTGCCATTTTTAAAACCCTCTCTCATCGGGGCAGGAGCCGTAGCCTTTTTGATGAGTTTTGAAAATTTCAATACGACACTTTTTCTCGTCGGATCAGACACGACCTTGCCGATTAATCTCTACCTTCAAGTACGTGATGGTAGTACGCCAATCATCAATGCGATTTCATTTTTATTGATTGTGACAACTTCGGTGATGGCGGTGATGAATTTAGTCTTTACAAAAAAAGAAGAAGTGCGCTGATATGCAATTTTGGGATCATTTTAAGAGAGATAAACATCTCATTATCGCCCATCGTGGTGCACGGGCGTATCGGGCAGAAAATACCATGTCAGCTTTCGCTTATGCCAATGGACGCTGTGATTTAGTAGAATTTGATGTGGGATTTAGTCGTGATGGTGTGGCGGTGATTATCCATGATGATACGCTAGAGCGCACCAGTGATGTCCGTGAACACCCTGAATTTAAACCGCCGTACTCGGTTTCAGATTATGATCATGATATGTTAAAAAAACTCGATTTTGGCTCCTGGTTTGTACGCGATGATACCTTTGGTACTATCAAGCTGGGGACCGCTTCAAAGCATGATTTGCTAGAGTTAGAAAAGCAGACAATTTTAACGCTAGAGGCGCTGTTGATTTATTTGAAAAGCAATAGAATGTTAGCCAATATAGAGATCAAAGATATGAGTAATACCGCCTTTGATGATCATGCTGCAGCAAGCGTGTTGGATATTGTGAAGCGTATGCAGATGCAAGAGTATGTTTGTATCTCATCGTTTAATCACAAATATCTCAAACAATTACATGATCTCGATCCTAACATTGTGACCGCGGCACTCCAAGAAAAATCACATCCTGAAGATCTTGTCAATTATCTCAAAAAGCTCTCCGTGAGCAGTTATCATCTCGATATAGAAATCACCTCAGAGGCGCTTATTAAAGAACTCAATGAGGCAGGATTTTATGTCAATGTCTTTACGGTCAATGAGCAAAAAGATATCGATCAGCTTTTCAAATGGGGCGTCAAGTCGGTCTTTACAGATTTTGTATGAAGAGTAGGTCACTGCTTTTTCAAAAGATGTCGGAGCGAAGTTTCGATATTTGGATATGAAAATTCAAACCCTTGTGCTTGTAGATTTTTTGGATAAACCTCTTTTGAATCGATCATGACACTGGCCGCTTCGCCAAACATTAAGGTCAAAAATGACTCAGGAAGTGGCAATAGCGTGGGGCGAAACAAAACTTTTCCAAGCGTCTTTGTCAATTCATAATTACTGATGGGATGCGGTGCGGTGGCATTGAAGATACCACTTAATTTGTTTTCAATGATAAAGGTATAAATATTGATCAAATCGTCAATATCAATCCAGCTTGTCATCATCTTGCCATAACCTATAATCCCACCCAAGCCCATCTTAAAAGCCGGTAGCATTTGTTTGAGTGCCCCACCATCATTTCCTAGCACGACGCCAAATCGTAAAATTGCCGTTGGTTTGTGACATGTTTGCGCTTCTTCTTCCCAACGCTGTACCAGCTGTGCCAAAAAATCCTCCGCGTAAGAATGCGTCGTTTCATCGCACGCCACATCATTGGGATAGATTCCAATAGCAGAAGCGGAGATGAATTGGGAACAGGCGCTTTGATTGAGGGCATTAACCAGTTTGCGGGTGCTCTCAATGCGACTCTCTATCAAGAGTTGCTTGTAGTCTTCATCCCATTTCTTGATGATGGGCGCACCGGCTAAGTTGATAGCGACATCTACGTCTTTGAGCTTTTCCAAAATCATCGCCTCACTATCGGTTTTCTCAATGATGACGTGGTCTTGAAATCTGTTTTTGATGTGTCCTCCGACAAAGCCAGAAGCGCCATTGAGTGCTATTTTCATCTTCTATTCCTTTTTATCATGATGTTGGAGTTATTGCTGGCATTTTGAATCCATATCTTTCAATGCCAGATTGATCGCGTGCGATGAGATGACCACTTCCCATAGTGATAAGACCAAGGAGAGGCACATCGCAATCAAACTAAGACCAAAGACTTGCTTACCCAATTCCACATAATCCAAAAAGAGTGCAAACATAGAGATGGTGCATAAGAGTATGGAAACCACACCAAAAAATTGCATCCATTTTGTGAGTTCGACTCTTTTTTTAAGATTGTTGATTTGTCCGGTGAGATCTATCTGGTTGTTTTCTTTGGTTTGGTTATTTAACAGTCTGATTAAACTCGCTGTTGCCAAAAAACGGTTGGTATAGGCAAGCAACAACAAAGAAACGGCGGGAAATAAGAGCGCGGGAGTTGAGATTTCTATTTGCATGGGGATTCCTTTGTTATTTATATAAAATTCTCGCAATGC
Source organism: Sulfurospirillum sp. 1612 (assembly GCF_036556685.1). NCBI lineage: Bacteria > Pseudomonadati > Campylobacterota > Epsilonproteobacteria > Campylobacterales > Sulfurospirillaceae > Sulfurospirillum > Sulfurospirillum sp. 1612. The sequence continues at coordinate 2,193,048 of NZ_CP140614.1, read as the reverse complement.
CAAATACAAAAAGCCCAAGAGCTAGCTCTTTAAGACTTTTATCATACAAAAGCACGGCAATACTGCTGATTAAAAAAACAAATGATACGGCATAAGATTTGACTTGATCGTGCAAGCTCTTTTTGAGCCAATCTACTTGATCGTTTGAGAGTTCCACTGTGAGTTCATCATTGCTGATTTTTCGCAGGGCAGTTTTAAAATCTTTGGTAATAAAAGGCAAATCTTTAATCTCATCAATCAAAGTTTCGATGATACTCTCTTTAGCTCCCAAAGCCTTGGGAATATTCTGCTGTAAAATTGGCAGGATATCTTTTATCCCATTGAAATTTTCTATATAAGTCGTACCAAGTCCTTCTACAATTGCGCTGACTCTGAGGATATAGATGGCATCACTGGGTAACTTAAAAGGCAGATTTCTTGTAGAGCTCAAGACATCAAAGGCCAGCTTTTGCATCGATTCGCTGGAGAGATTATTATTTGAAAAGATATCAAACATTTGACTGGTAAATTCGGCCAATTCTGACACCGGTGCTTCATAGGCGATGGTGCCTAATTTTTTAGACGCACTGATGTAGGTTTCATAATCTTGCTCATGCGCTGCTTTGATGAGTGAAATAATCGCAATCCTTGCATAGTTGGGTATGGTTTTGACCATCCCAAAATCCAATAGAATCAATCCGCCTTCTTTTGTGACAAGAAGGTTGCCCGGATGGGGATCGGCGTGAAAATAGCCGTTTATGAGCATCTGTTGGGTATAGAAGTTCACAAGCTTGGCAATAATCTGATGAAAATCGATATCATGTTGTAAAATGTGTGCTTTATCATCAAATCGAAATCCCTCCTCAAAGCTCATGACCAAAGCTGTTTCACTACAATATTGGATAAAAGGCGTGGGAAATTTGACACCGCTGTCTTTGTAGGTTTGTGAAAATTTGATGAGATTTTGTAATTCATGCGTGAAACTCACCTCTTGCAAAATCATCTTTGAAAACTCACTAATAACCGCCTCGATAGAGTTTTTAGTGTAGTGTGAAAAAAGCGGCTTAAATAGGGCATTAAAAAGGGTAATAATCTGAATATCCGCACGCACTTTACGTTGGATGTCATAGCGTCTTAATTTGACCGCGAGTTTTTCCCCTTGGTGGGTGTAGGCGATATGCACTTGCCCGATAGACGCTGAGGCGATGGGTTGGGGATCACATGATGCAAAAGTATCGGCACTAAAAGATTGCTTGAAAACCTGCTCAAATTCATGCGGTTTCATGGGCGGGAGTTTATCATGAAGCTCTTTGAGCTCACGGAGATACTCCTCATCAAAAAAATCTGAGCGCGTGGCTAAGACTTGTGCGAGTTTGATGAAGCTCGCTCCCAATGTCACAATGGTTTGCTTGAGTTTTTTGGGTTTGAGCGCCCTGATGCCTAGAAAACTCTCACGCTTTTTGATGACCAGATAGATGGTTAGTAAAAATCTGAAAATACTGTAAATACGTGTGATTTTGTAGTATTTTAGCTTAGAAATAGATGATTTTATTTTAGATCCTCTTTGAGTTTTTCCAAATCTGCTTTGGTGGCAAGTCCGAGTTCATCGATGATCTCTTTCAGTGTTGATTTTAATTTTTCTTTAACTCTCTCATCTTCTTCTTTACCTTTTTTCTCGATGGATTCTAAAAAACTTTTGGCATCTTGGGTATTGATTTTGCCTTTTTCTTCAAGCTTTTTCATCTCATCTTCGACTCGTTCTTTAAAAACAACAGCTGCTCCCATTCCGGTATAGAGTAATTCTTTTAACATCATGATTCCTTTATAATAATTTTTCGATATCTTTTTCTATCTCTTTTGGTTCTGTTGATGGCGCATAACGTTTGATGACATTCCCCTGTCTATCGACTAAAAACTTTGTAAAATTCCACTTGATAAATTCCGTTCCCATGAAACCAGGTTCTTGGGCTTTGAGATATTGATAAAGCGGGTGTGCCGTATCGCCATTGACATCAATTTTGGCAAACATATCAAATGTCACCCCATAGGTGAGTGAGCAAAACTTGGCAATCTCTTGATTGCTTCCGGGTTCTTGTGAGAGAAACTGATTGCATGGAAATCCTAAGATACGAAATCCCCTCTCATGATATTTTGCGTATAAATCTTCCAAGCCCTTGTATTGGGGTGTAAATCCACATTTACTGGCGACATTGACAATCAACATAACCTCCCCTTTATACTTCTCAAGCGTGATAGTTTTGCCATCGATGGTTTTGACCTCAATATCATAAATGCTCATAGGGGCTCCTCCAAAAAGATGTAATGTCATGACGAGTATTAAGAGATATTTTACCATTTTCGCTCCAATATTTTTCTTATGCTATTATGCCTGAATTTTAATCTTGCGATGCATCTTTATAGCTTATCTTTTGTGTTGCTTCACCTCTTGGTAACAGAGATTTAGCAATGTCTGATTGAGAAGATAGGTATTGTTATATTTGCGAGCATAACGCTTCAATGTGCGCAAGATGGCACTCATAGCGTCACGCTGTTGTGCAACCTCTTCAATGTGTTGATGAAGTTGTGTTTTTTCTGCTTTGGTGAGGTCATTTTTGAGAAAGCCTGCCATGTGTTGTACGGCGTTAACGCTTTGTTTTAGTGTCGTTTTTTTCTTGATGATTATGTGAAAACAGCTCTGATACTGCGCTATTATCTCATGCAAGCTTTTGTTCTCATGATTTCCGACAATGTATCCAAGCTCACGATAAAGGCGCTCATCTTTTGATTGCAAGAAAAATTTGTGATTTCGGTGAAATTGAATCAAATCGTTCATATTTGGGGCTGCTGCTATTAAGGTATTCAAAGATTGTTGTGCTACAAGCGTCCTGTGCTGGTCGTCATTTGCATTTATCTTTTGATATGCCTCTTGCATCGTCACTCCCTAGCTATTGTTTAAGATATAGTAGCATAAAATGATGTAAGAGGATTTAGTTTGTGAAATTTTCTGATATTCGTTTGATTTTTTGTGTTACAATAGAACAAAATCAGTTTAAAGAGGATGTATGACCTATCAGCAATGGTGTGATGCGCACTCCAAAAAACACGCTGCCATTATGGCGAAACTTGAAGGCAACAGTATTGAGGCGATTATCACCTATTTTGATTATGACAATATGGTACAAAAAGAGCCAGATTTTTGTCCCCTTTATGCTCAAAATAAAAAGTGTCATGATATGGAAAAACTCAACTGCTATTTGTGTGCTTGTCCCTATTTTCGGTTTGATGATACGGGAAGTCACAAGGTAGGTGAAAAGCGACTTTATAGCTTTTGCAGTATTCATCACAAAAAAGGTGCGATTTTTGAGAGTAAGGATGCCTTGCATCAAGATTGCTCCAACTGTATTGTGCCGCATCAAGAAAAATTTGTTAAGAAACTGTTTGACAAAAAATGGAATAATATCATGAAAGATACCTCTTGTAGAGGCAATCATAAGGAGAAAACAGATGAAAAAGATAATCATTAGTGTGGCAATAGTATTCAGTGCATTGTTAGGTTTTGGTGGGTGTGCGAGTAATGGAATGGCGGTTAATACTCCCGATGGCAACAAAGTCTCCCGTGTCTTTCATCAAGCTTATGTCGTTTCACAAGAGAAAGTCATCGTCGATAATTCTCAAGTTGCGGTACTCACAGGTGTCGGCGTCGGTGCGGTGGGTGGTGCTTTGGTTGGTGGCGATAATGTCAAAGGCGCTCTAATCGGTGCGGCAATCGGTGGGATTATCGGAGCATTATCTGGCAATGAAATCGAAGCATATAAAACGACATTAGACAATGGATTGGTATGTTATGTTAAACAAAGATTGATGCAAGGGACTGAACTTGAATACACCATCGTTGATAATAAACTCAAAAATGTGAATGTGGTGGCGTATCCTCAGTGAAGTGAATAAAGGAGTATGATAATGATGAGTAAACTCGATGAAAAGACAGCGTTGGTTTTAATCGACCTACAGCAAGGCATTATCGCGGGAGAAAAAGCACATCCTATCGATCAACTGCTTGCCAATGCCAATAGTTTAATACGCGCGTTTCGTCACGCTAAATTGCCGATTGTTATCGTCAATGTCAATCCCATTGGCGCTACATGGACACGCGTGCGCGTCGAAGTATCTGGAGATATGAGCCAAGTACTTGATACCGAAGTGAAGCAAGATGCCTTTTTGAAAATCTCTCCAGTATTAGAGGTAGAACCCAAAGATATCTATGTGACCAAAAATACATGGAATGCTTTTTATAACACTGCATTACACCGAAAATTACAAGAGAAAAATATCACCGGAATCGTCTTAGGCGGTATTTCAACCAGTATTGGTGTGGAGGGTACCGCACGCGCAGCGAGTGAATTGGGTTATAACCTTACTTTTGCTCTTGATGCGATGAGTGATCGCGTGCTTGAGGCACACAATCACAGCGTCCAGTACATTTTCCCTCGAATCGGCGAGCGCGGGACGACAGCAGAGATAATCGAAACATTATCCTAACTCAAAGTTGCGCTAAGAGTGCCTCATGAATGTGGCCATTACTCGCGACGATGATGTGATCTGACAAGCGGTACGGTTGGGCTTTTTCATTAGTGAACCGACCGCCGGCTTCTTGTAAGATGAGCACTCCCGCACTCACATCCCAAGGCTTGAGATTGCACTCATAATACGCATCAAAAGTCCCTTTGGCTAAATAACAAAGATCCAAAGAAGCCGCACCAAAGCGCCTAATATCACGACACAATGGCAAGAGATTACTAAGGCACTGTATCACCCATTGATAATCTTTCCCTTTTTTGACTTTAGTATAAGGAAATCCTGTGGCGATGAGAGATTGTTGGAGTAGGGTTTGGGTGGAGACGTGAAGTTGTTTCTCTCCTAAAAACGCGCCTTTTCCAACATCGGCACGAAAGGCCTCATCGAGTATGGGATTGTAAACAAGCGCGGCAACGGGTAGACCATCTTCCCACATTCCGATGCTGATGGCACAATGGGGGATGCCATGTACGAAATTGGTCGTCCCATCAATCGGGTCTAGATAGATGGCACGCTTGGGATAGGTGATGGTTTGAGTATTTTCTTCCCCAACCACCGTATACATGGGAAAGACTTCTTGTAATTTTTGAGTCAGCTTTTTTTCGATTTCTTTGTCATATTGTGTGACTAAATCAACCGTTCCTTTGTATTGAATATCTTTTTGGGTATAAAATCCCTCAATAAAGAGGTCTTTGCATGTTTGTGCGATTTCGAAAAGTTGAAGTGAGCGTAACATAAAATTTCCTATAAGTTTTTTGTCATTTTAGCCAAGTTATGATTAACTTCTTATCATGATACTATGATGCAATGGAGTTATTTATTTGAATATAAATCGATTTGCTATACAATAAACCTCTATTTGATGAGAAAATCAAAAGGAGCAAAAGATGTCAAAAGTCATCATTTTAACGGGGGCTGGTGTGAGTGCTGAATCTGGTATCAGTACGTTTCGAGACAGTGATGGGTTATGGGAAAAATATCGTGTTGAGGATATTTGCACCGTGGGATGTTTGGTGAGTAATCGAGCTCAGACGTTAGATTTTTATGATCAAAGAAGAATCGAATTAAAAGACAAAAAACCAAATCATGCCCATACAATCATCGCCAAACTTAAAAAAAAGTATCCCAAAGAGATTGCTGTGATCACACAAAATGTCGATAATTTGTTTGAAAAAGCGGGATTAAAAGCCGATGAGGTCGTGCATCTTCATGGATTTTTGACCAATTTAGAGTGCGAACGATGCCAAGAGGTTTATGATGTGGGTTATCAGAAAACCGCTCAGAGTTTTGGTGGAAAATGCCCGATTTGCGGCAGTGATAAAGTGCGTCCTTATATTGTGATGTTTGGTGAAGCAGCTCCCAATTATCAACTGTTGTACCGAGCGTTTGATGATTGCGAAATGTTGGTTGTGATTGGGACAAGCGGCTATGTCATTAATACCGATATGTTTTTAAATCCAACCATCAAAATCTCAATCCTCAATAATCTAGAGCCGAGTCCTGCTATAAACGACCGCCTTTATACTAAGGTACTCTATAAAAAAGCAAGTGAGGCGATTGATGAGATTGCAGCAGATGTGGAAACCTTTTTGAAATAAGTTTTAAAAATCTGATTGTATAAGTAAAATATTACAGATTCCTTGATATAATTGCGGTCTTTATTTGCTGATGTAGCTCAGCTGGCTAGAGCACTTGATTCGTAATCAAGAGGTCGCGGGTTCAAGTCCCGCCATCAGCTCCAGATATGAGGCGGATGGCTAAAAGCGATTGCCTTCTATCTCATGATAATCATAAAGCTTTATATTGCCATTTTTTATACCATATATGAGCTCAATCGGTCGACAACAGACAGAACAATCTTCAATAATACAAATCTTCTCTTCTCCAATATCCGGTTCAAGATAGACGTGAATTGATTCCCAGCAATATGGGCAGGTGATGATTTTCTCTTCCATCATGAAGGGCTTAGCTGACTTTCCATTTGTAGAGTTTTTCAACTTTGTTGACGATGTATTGATTGTCCTCACCTCGAATGAGGATTTTATCTCGAATCAGGGTATTAAAGAGTGTCGAAACAGTTTGGCGTTTTGAGCCAATAAATGCAGATAATTCCTTGATAGAGAGGTCCATCGTAATGGTCATCTCATTTTCTATGGCACCGTTTTGTGAGAGCGTAATCTCGAGTAAAAAAGCGGCCAATCTATTTTTGCAACTTTTGAAAGCGAGATTTTTGATAATTCTACGCTCCATGACAGCACGTTGTTTTAAGGAGTTGATGACAGCAGTGGCAAATGCGCTATTTTCAAAAAAATGAGAAAATTTATTAGCATCAATGACAAAAACCTCACTATCTTCTGTAAATTCAATAGCGCAAGAGTCTTCTGGAATAATAATATTGTTGGTGGTAAGATAGTATAAAATAAATGCTTCATCGCCTTCATAAATAATCGCTTTTGCTCTACCGCTTTTAAATACATATAATGTAAGCGTTCCATCATCATAAATAATATTATCTTTTCTAAATTTTTTAACAGGAATCGATTTAAACTCAGCTTCTGAAAGAACAGCGGAAAGATTGACAGAGTCTATTCGAATTCTACTTGATATCATATTGTGCCTTCTATTAGTATCTATCTATTATATCTATTTTTCTTAAACAATATCATAAATCAGTGATTTAAATCAGCACAAATGTGAAAAAATTGAGATAAAAAATGTCACTTTTTTCTGAATTATAATTCGTCGCAAAACTGACATGTCAGATTTGCGACATGTCAGTTTTGCGACAGACACAAATAACTTTATCTGATAATATTCCACTTAAATTCTATAAAGTATCTGAGGCTAATCCCTTATTTTAGGCCTTTTATGCTTTCTGATTTTAAAAACCACCGAAAGGGAAAAGATGGAAAAGTTTCAAACAACCTGTCCTTATTGTGGCACCGGCTGCAATATTGATCTGTTTGTTGATGATGGAAAAATCGTCAAAGCAGAACCAACAAAAGGGCACCATGTTAATGATGGTGAATTGTGCTTGAAAGGTTTATTTGGCTGGGAATTTATAAATTCTCCAAGAAGAATCACAAAACCTCTCATCCGGAAAAAAGACGGCGTTTTTTCAAAAGACGGCGATTTGGTTGAAGTGAGTTTTGATGAGGCCTATGATTTTGTAGCCTCACGCATGAAAACAACAGTCGAAGTCAATGGTGCAAATAGCATTGCGGGTTTTTCTTCAGCTCGTTGCACAAACGAAGATAATTATGTCTTTCAAAAACTCTTTAGAGTATTAGGTACAAACAATATAGATCACTGCGCTCGTCTCTGACATGGTCCTACAGTAGCCGGTTTGGCTAAAACATTGGGAAATGGCACCATGACAAACGATTTTACAGAATTTGCAACCGATAGTGATGTATTGTTTTTGATGGGAACAAATACAAGTGAATGTCACCCTATCATCGCCATGCAAATGTTGCGCGGTGTTGAGCGCGGTGCGAAAATGATCGTAATCGATCCTAAAAAAACAGATATGGCTAAAAAAGCAGATATCTACGTTCAAATACCTACTGGCTACAATATTCCTTTTTTAAATGCCATGATGAATCATATTATTGAAAATGATTTATATGACAAAGAATTTGTAGAAAAATACAGTGTTGGTTTTGAATATCTAAAATATGCTGTTAAAGATTTTACACCACAGCGTGTTGAAAAAGAAACAGGGATTTTGGCAAGTACCGTGGTAGAAGTTGCGGAAATGTATGCCAAAGCCGGTGCCGCTGCGTTTTGTTATACCATGGGTATGACACAATTCACAGATGGTACATCTAACATTTACTCCGCTGCAAATCTTGCAGTTCTTACAGGAAATCTTGGTAAAAAAGGTGCGGGTGTCAATCCACTAAGAGGACAAAACAACGTACAAGGTTCTTGTGATATGGCGGCCTTGCCAAATATCGTTCCAAATGGTCCTGTGACAGATGCGAATGTTCGTGCACACATCAAAGAGATCTGGGGTTATGAAATCAGTGATAAAGTTGGTTATCAATTGACGGAAATCCCACATAGAATCGAAGAGGGTGATGTCAAGCTTCTCTATGTTTTTGGAGAAAATCCTGTGATGAGTGATCCATGGACTGAACACTTTGTCCATGCGATTGATTATCTTGATACCTTTATCGTACAAGACATTTTCCTCACAGAAACAGCGCAAAGAGCAGATGTCGTATTACCGGCTGCGAGTTGGGGTGAGCGAGATGGTACGTTTATTAATACCGCAAGAAGAGTTCAGCTTGTCAGAAAAGCAGTCGCACCAGCCGCTGGTTTGGAAGCAGATTGGAAAGTGATTGCAAATATCGCCAATAGAATCGGGCTTAAGGGATTTGATTATTTGAGAGTAGAAGAGATTTGGAATGAAGTTAGAAAAGTCCATCCTCCATTTTATGGCGGAATATCTTATGCCAGACTTGAAAAAGAAAATGGTGTGACGTGGCCTTGTCCGACTGAAGACCATCCCGGTACTCCTGATTTATACAGCGACAACAAATCGATGTTGCCGGATGGAAAATTCAGATTAGCACCGGTTATTTATACAGAAGACAAAACACAAAGAGCACGACTTGAAAAAGAGTTACGAGAAACCTTGAATATTCCTGATGATTATCCTGTGGGTTCCGGAGCTGTGAGTGAGCGTGTGAATGAAGAATATCCGTGTATGTTTACAACCGGAAGAAAAGTTTATCATTATCATACCGGCACGATGACACGAGAATGTCGCGCATTGGAGATGGGTGCAGGGATTATGGGACCAGTGATTGAAGTGAGTGAAGATATCGCTCATGATAAAAACCTCGAAGACAACTGTTATGCTTTGGTTGAGAATAAAAGAGGCAAGATCGCAGCAAAAGTATTGGTCAATCCAGACCTTCGACATGGGACTATTTTTACAACATTTCATTATGCCGAAGCCGATGGAAATGAATTGGCTAACCCAGATGATAGAGATCCATTATCGGGTATGAGTCCTCTAAAAATGACGATTGCTGGCATCCGACGATTAAGTGAAGAAGAATTTATCTCTTTCAGAATTAAAGCGGATGAATTGATGCATCCATCACAACAAAATTATGCGAAAAGGAGATAATGATGCAACTAGGTGCTAGTACTAATAAATTTGTGATAGCAAATCCAGAGACTTGTATTGGATGTGCTACTTGTATGGCTGCTTGTTATGAGTCAGCCTATGAGAGAGGAAAACTTGCAACTCCGCGTCTTGTTGTATCGAGAGTAGATGGGGGTACGATGCCAAATCAATGCCGTCAATGTGACGATGCCCCTTGTGCCAATGTGTGTCCCGTAGGCGCTTTGCGATTTGGTAAAAACAACTATATTGAGGTCTATGAAGACCTTTGTATTGGTTGTAAGATGTGTACCATTGCGTGTCCATTTGGTGCCATCCGAGCAGAAGCTGAAAAGATGCCTTCTGTAAATTACAATATGGAACCCAACTATAATCTCGCCACAGAATCTGAAATTGGTGCGAAAAGTATCGCAGTCAAGTGTGATTTGTGTAATGGAAGAGAAGATGGACCTGCTTGTGTTGCTGTATGTCCTACTGGTGCATTGATGTTTATTGATTCGCAAGCGACCATCGAAGCAAAAGCAAAAAATACCGTCGCGTCCTTTGTTGAAACAACAAAGAGACACCATGTGTAATGTAAAAAAGGAGTTATGATGGTACAAGTTTATATGCTATACCTCATCGGCTGCGTTGTGTCATTGTTGATGTACAAGCAAGGTCGATTGGCCGCGAAAGTCGGATTTGGGATATCCGCTATCGCTTCGGCTTATGGGGTATATTATTTTGCAGCACATTTAGGAGCGACTGAGGTCGTGACATTGTGGTCTGGGCTCATTTATGAACCAAGTCTCACATTGCATCCATTGGGAAATTTTTTCTCATTTGTTATTTCATTGATTTCATTGGCGTCATCGATTTATGCGATTTCGTACTGTGTTGAATATGAAGAGAGAGGAAATTTGGGCGTGATGGCTGCGTTATTTAATATCTTTATCGTTTCAATGATGTTGGTATTGAGTGCCTCTGATGTGTTTTGGTTTATGATTTTTTGGGAGAGTATGACGATTGCATCTGCCTTCTTGATTGCTTTTAATGATTCAAAAGCGTCACTAAAAGCAATTATGCTATATCTAGGAATTGCAGAACTCGGTGCGATGTGTATCATTGCTGCTTTCTTGATATTGGCACATGCCTCCGGGTCAATTCAATTTAGCTCTTTTGCATCGGTTACTTTGAGCCCGGGGCTTGCTAGTTTGGCTTTTATATTAGCGTTTATTGGATTTGGTTCAAAAGCGGGAATGTTTCCTTTTCATGTGTGGCTTCCACAAGCACACCCAGCAGCACCGACTAATGTATCTGCTCTCATGAGTGGTGTCATGATTAAAGTGGCAATCTTTGCGATTATCAAATTCTCTTTATGGTTGCCTCTCATGCCTTGGTGGGGAATCCTTATCGTTGTGGTTGGTGCACTCTCCTCATTACTTGGCGTGCTTTATGCCTTGATCCAACACGATTACAAAGCATTGTTGGCGTATCACTCAGTCGAAAACATCGGCATTATTTTATTAGGTGTGGGTACAGGGATTTATGGTCTGGCTATTCACTCTCCAGCACTTGCGACAATCGGCTTCTTGGGTGGTTTATACCATACTGTGAACCACGCAATTTTCAAAGGTTTATTATTTTTATGTGCGGGAAGCGTGTTATTTGCAACCGGCACCAAACAAATCGAAGTCCTCGGTGGTTTGGCTAAGAAAATGCCATTTACCGCTGTGGGTATGTTTGTGGGTGTCATGGGGATTGCAGCACTGCCACCGTTGAATGGATTTGTCAGTGAATGGTTTACGTATCAAGGCATGATGCAAGGCGCACTTGGCAATAGTATCCTTGAGCGGGGTGTTTTTTCAATGGCTGTGGTTGCACTTGCCTTGACGGGTGTCTTGGTTGTCATTCACTTAAAATTATATGCAGTTATTTTTGCAGGAACTCCAAGAGATATGAAAATATTTGACAAAGCAAAAGAATCACCGTTGACGATGGTAATTGGAATGATGTTATTGGTCGCGGGTTGTTTTGTTTTTGGAATCGGTGCTAATGTGATTGCCGCTAAGATTGTCGGTGTTGTTACCTCTTTTACTCACGGATTGTATGAAGTAGCTCCTGGTAGCTTGTATATCGCATCACCAATTGGTTCTACGATTTCTTTACCTATCGTGACTCTAGTTATCACCGGCGCTATGATTTTACCTTTTATTATCGTTGCCATCTTTGGTAAGAATAAAACCGTACCAAGAGAAACGGATCCTTGGGCGTGTGGATTTAAATACAGTAGCCGCATGCAAATGGTAGCGGGACCTTTTACCGGTGATCTTCGTCGCTTAATGGAATGGTTATTCAGAAGTAAGCCAAAAGTAATCTCTCAAGGATATTTTAAACCGGTGATTTATAATGATCATCCTAATGATATTTGGTGGGGTTTGTTTTATGCACCGGTGATTAATGCCATAGCCTATATAACCAAAAAAATCGGGGCAATGCAAAATGGTAGTACTTCCATGTATTGTACGTATACGCTGATTGCGCTGTGTGCATTTATCGGCATTAGCCAAATGATATAAGGAGGCGAGATTATGATTAGTTTATTTTGGATGATTTTTCAAGTTGTCGCAATTGCAGCAATAGCTCCTTTGTTTGATGGTGTTGCTAGAGTGTTACGCGCGCGATTACAAGCGCGTAAGGGACCGCCTGATTTTTTTCAAACCTATCGAGATATTTTTAAATTGTTTACAAGAAGTAGAACCTTGCCTGCGTGTTCACACTGGGTATTCCGTTATGGTGCTTACATTATGTTTGGTACCGGCGCGGCATTATTGGCAGTGATGCCAATTATGTATGGACCCAATACTTTAGCAGGTTCTTGTTCTGATATTTTTATTATTGTTTATCTTAGTGCGATGTTTCGCTTCATCTTTGGTGCGGCATCCATTGATTCAGGTAACCCATTTGCTGGGGTTGGTGGTAGTCGCGAACAAATGTTGGCGGTTTTTGTAGAGCCGGTTATGATAACCAGTTTGTTGGTGGTCATGTTGTTGGCACAAACCAGCAATTTGGCTTCGATTCAAGAAATGGTACGAAGTGGCGTCATTGGATATCACATCCCAGCATTTGCGGTAGCATCCATCTCATTTCTATGGGCGATGTACGTAGAGAGCGGTAGAAATCCATATGACTTGGCAGAAGCAGAACAAGAGCTTCAAGAAGGGGTTTTAGGCGAATATTCCGGTTCAGATTTTGGCATCGCACATGCGGGTTTTATATTGAAACAATTTGCCATGATCAGTATGTTTTTGAGTATTTTCGAACCATGGAATTTTTCAAATCCTATTTTAGCTTTGGTCGTATTTATCATAGAAGCGGGTATCTTTTATGTTGCTGCTGTTTTCATTGATAACTTTGGACCACGATACAAATTGTTAACCAGTATGCGATCTAATGCTTTAGCCGCACTTGGCGTATCATTTGTATCACTCATTTTATATATAGTAGGAGCGTAAGATGGATGTTATCAGTATATTATCAATTTTAATGATGGTGACATCGTTACTTGTGTTTTCATTGCGGAAGTATAAATTATCTGTTTATACCTATATCATACAAACCATGTTATTGGTATCCGTTTTTTATTACCTAGGTGTGATACATCATGCTGAAGAGCTTTTTGGTTGGGCCATTATCGCGACAGTTACAAAAGTGATTTTTGTCCCTTTTGTACTGTTTCGTTTGATTCAAAAACTAAAACTTGTGTATGAAGATGAACCAACACAAGGCTTTTTTGTTAGCCCTATCATTGCGATGGGCTTTTCACTTGCCATTGCGATGTCAATCTATCCTATCTTTATGGAGTTTTCTTTGATCAAAGAATCCATCCCTTTGATAGCCTCTATTGTACTTTTTATGATGGGAGTTTTTGGATTTATTCTTAGAAATTCTGCTTTCAAACAGATATTGGCTTATTGTATGTTTGAAAATGGCATCCACCTCTCATTAGCGGTGATGGCATATAATTCTCCAGAGATTGCTGAACTTGGAATTTTGACCGATGCCATTTTTGCAGTGCTCATTATGGCGACATTGGCAGAGAGATTTTATAAGTATTTCGGTTCTTTGGATGTTTCCAAAGCGACAGAATTGAAAGGATAGAAGAGATGGATATGCAATTATTAATTATCTTACTTTTGGTGGTGCCACTGGTTGTATCAGCAATCATCTGGTTTGCACCAAACAATTTTAAAACACTGAGCACCCTCCATGTCGTCGGTGCAATCATTGAAGCGGTGATTGGGCTAAAAGCGGTGATGAGCGTGGTAAATGGCGCTGTCTATTATGCTGTCAATAAAATGCTTTTTATCGATGCAGTGGGAGGAGTATTTATCTCTTTGATTGCGGTAACGGGTTTATTAGTCAATCTATATTCTATCAAATACATGCAGTGGGAAGTAGACAAAAAAGAGATTAATGTCAAAGACACGCGATTGTTTTTTGCCTTGTCACATCTTTTTGTATTTACGATGACATTTTCTGTCCTTTCTAATAATATTGTCTTGATGTGGGTTGCAATCGAAGCAACAACATTATCTTCCGTATTTATGGTCGCACTTTTCAAGGGTAAGCGATCGACTGAAAGCGGTTGGAAATATATCGTCATTTGTAGTATCGGTTTGGCTTTTGCACTTTATGCTACGGTATTACTTTATAGTGCAGGATATGCTGTCGTTCACGATAGTGAAGATATCATGCTATGGACTACGTTAATGGCCCATGCAAAAGAAATCAATCCCGATGCCCTCAAACTCATCTTTGTATTTGCATTGATCGGTTATGGCACCAAAGCGGGACTTGCTCCAACCCATACGTGGTTGCCCGATGTTCATGCAGAAGGTCCGGCACCAGCATCTGCTATGTTGTCAGGGATTTTATTGAAATGTGCTATTTTGGCGCTCATTCGATATTACGCCATCGTGGGTAACTCTATGGTTGGATTTGAATATGTCCAGATCATGATGCTTATCAGTGGTTTGGTGACGATCATGATCTCAGCATTCTTCTTGTTACGACAGCATGATGTCAAGAGAATGTTCGCATACCACTCTGTTGCACATATGGGCGTTATCGCTTTTGGTATGGGCGTGGGTGGCATATTTGGAATGTTCGCAGTATTTTTTCACGCATTGGCACACTCTGTTACAAAAGCATTGGCATTTTGTATCACGGGGAACTTGGTTAAAATTTATGGCACACGTGACATGACGAAGATGGGGGGACTCATCAGAATCGCACCAATTACCGCGATATTATTTTGTATCTCAATCTTGTCTTTGATTGGTGTACCCGGTTTTGCTATCTTTGTGAGTGAATTTTTGATGATCAAAACATCAATCGCTACGGGTTTAGCATTTCCTGTCACAATTTTTATTATTGGTTTGATCATTATTTTCATAGCAGACTTTTCTCACTACAATCTTGCTACCTTTGGTGATCCCAGAACCAAAGTGCTCTCCGGAGAAGTTGAATGGAGCGCAAATCTTCCTTTGGTTGGACTTGCTGCACTGATATTGATTTTTGGTCTTTGTACCGTTCCTGAGTGGACAACACTGCTTCAAAATGCAGTTAAAATTGTAATACCTTCATAAGGAGATCCAGATGAAAAAAGGTGAAAGATTTATAAATAAAGTAAGAGAAAAGATAACCATTCATGAGGTGACACGACAATGTGAAGATCAGATCACCATCACTGTGGATCGTAATGATTTGCCAGAAGCTGTGAGAATGCTCTATTATGATATGGGTGGCTGGCTCTCTACGATGACTCCTAATGATGAGCGACAATTAAACGGTAATTATGCCCTTTATTACGTTTTATCTATGGAAGGGGGCAAGATGACCCCTGATGATGAATTGCCACAAGATGAAAAATGTTGGATGACAGTGAAGGCATATGTGCCAGGAAATGATCCAACATTTCCATCTGTGACGTGTAAAGTACCCGCAGCGGTTTGGTATGAGAGAGAAGCGTATGATATGTTTGGTTTGGTAGCCGTTGGTTTGCCAGATCCAAGACGATTGGTATTGGCGGATGATTGGCCCGATGGATTACATCCTTTGAAAAAAGATGCCATGGATTATCGATATCGCCCGGATGCTTATGCACATCAAGATGAACCTGATTACAAATTTCTGTCTCCTGAGGGAACCGGTGGCGTGGTTGACGTGCCTCTTGGACCGTTGCATATTACGAGTGATGAGGCGGGACACTTTCGATTATATTGTGATGGTGATACCATCATCGATGCGGATTATCGACTCTTTTATCAACACCGTGGTATGGAAAAATTGGCTGAAAACCGAATGAATTATGATCAGATGGGATTTTTGGCTGAGCGCGTTTGTGGAATCTGTGGCTATGCGCATGCGATTGCTTGTATTGAAGCAGCCGAGCGTGCTGTGGGTCTGGAAATTCCACAAAGAGCACAAGCATTGCGTGTCGTGTGTCTTGAGATCGAACGCTTGCACTCGCATCTACTTAATATTGGTTTGGCGTGTGAAGTCACCGGTAATGTTACCGCATTTATGCAAATCTTTAGAATTCGTGAGTATTCGATGGAATTGGCACAATTGGTCACTGGTGGACGTAAAACTTACGGCAATGTGATTGTTGGCGGATTGCGACGGGATATCAGTGGTGATGAAATCAAAAAAGGGATGGCGTTACTTGAGATTATGGAAACACAAATCAAAGAGATTTGGGACGCTGTGATGGATGATAAAGCACAAATTGGAAGATGGAAAGGCGTGGGGATGCTCGATAAGCAGATTGCACGTGATTTTTCACCCGTTGGTCCGAATATGAGAGGAAGTGGTTTCAAACGCGATAGCCGATATGACCATCCTTTTGATTTTTACCAAAATGTTGATTTTAAAGTGATTACAGAAGACGGTGGCGATGTGTTTGCTAGAGAAACCGTTCGATATAAAGAGCTATTAGAATCACTCTCTATCATACGACAATGTTTTGAGATGATGCCAGCTGGTGCGTTGATGATTAAATCACAGCGTTTGATTTTGCCTGAGGCTTATGGTGTGGGTAATGTTGAAGCACCACGTGGAGAAAATATACATTGGATTATGCACGGAGGCTCTCAAAAAGTTTATAGATGGCGTTGTCGTGCGGCTACTTATAATAACTGGCCTTCTTTGAGATACCAATTTCAAGGTAACACTATTGCAGATGCTGCTTTGATTGTGTGTTCACTAGATCCTTGTTATTCTTGTACTGAGAGAGTGACGGTTGTGGATGTTAAGAATAAAAAGTCAAAAATTTTGACTCATAAAGATTTGAAACAATATTCACAGACGCTCAAAAATTCTCCAATAAAAAATTAGGAAGGAACTAATATGAAACTATTAGATATGACACGAAAATATGGAGGAGCCACATATGCTTATCCATTTGAACCCTATGAGGTTCCTGAGAATTTTCGTGGAAAACCAAATTATGATTATGCTAAATGTATCGGTTGTACTGCATGTGCCGTAGCTTGTCCTTCCAATGCCATCAATGTGAAATTGAACAAAACTGGCACGAAGTTGGTTTGGGAATTTGATTGCGGACGTTGCATCTATTGTGGACGATGTGATGAAGTATGCCCTACAAATGCTGTATTTTTATCACATGAGTTTGAAACAGCGGTGAAATTTAATAAAGATGATTTGAAAGTACGAGGGGAGCTCGAAGTCGAATATTGTCATGTTTGTAAAAAACCTTATACGACAAAAAGACTGATTGCATATGATATCGAAAGATTAAAAAATGTTGGCTGGAGCACTGAGGGTTTTGACGCCAAAGTGGAACATCTTTATACGTGTCCTGAATGTAAAAAGAAAAAAGCAGTTGAGCAAGCTTGTCACTATTTTATAAGGAGCAACAAATGAGACAGATTAATGTTCATGCCAAGCCAAAAACGTATGTCGTGCCACAAGAGATTCAAGATGCCAACAGTGTTGAAGCAAAGCTTGAACTTCTCAAAAATGTGAAGAGAAGCTTTAGCGTGTATCGCGTCGATTGTGGCTCATGTAATGGTTGTGAAATTGAAATTTTCGCATCCATCACACCAATGTGGGATCCGGAGCGTTTTGGATTTAAACTCGTCGCAAGTCCACGTCATGCAGATATTCTCTTGTGTACCGGACCGTTGACAAGACAGATGTATTATCCCCTTTTGCGGGCGTATGAAGCAACACCAGATCCAAAGATTGTAATCGCTTATGGTGCGTGTGGTTCTACGGGTGGCATTTTTCATGATGCTTACTCTGTTTGGGGTGGTATTGATAAAGTGATTCCTGTGGATGTCTGGATTCCTGGGTGCCCACCACATCCTGCAAGTACGATTTATGGGATTGCAACAGCACTTGGATTGTTGGATCAGAAAATTCATCTTATTGATGAAAAAGAAGATAATGGAATCCCTCCAAAAGTTGAAAAATCTGTTTTTGGAAATATTTTGTTTGAACGTGATGTTTATGCAGAAGCCAAGCGATTGATGGGTTATATTTATGGCCGCAAACTTAGTGCTAAGTATATTGAAGCGGTGGGTCAGTCCAAAAATATTCATGATCCATTTGTTGCAAAAATTACGATGGATGCGGCGATTTCGCGTGAAGAAGACGTACGATATAAAGAGTGTATGGGGTTGATTCACAATGCTGTTTATCTCGCTCATGTCAATGCGTCAAATTCTGAAGAATGTGCGATAGATATCAGTAACCTTTAATGCAATAGGAGTGTCATGATGATTCAAATATGTAGATTAACAAAACGACAAGTTGAGCCTTCGAAAAACCAGTTGCCTCCAGAACTCGAGCAAGTCAAAGTCTTTTCTATGGCTGTGGGCCATGGGATTGGTACGATTGATTTCATAGAAAAAATAGCTGAGATTGACGAAGATGAGTATATGGGTGAGGTGGCAAAATGTGGGGAATATGCTCAATTTAAATTAGGAAATCTGAAGCGTTATTTTGAGATCGAAATCTTTCCAGAACATCTAGAAAAATTGAATTCTGAGATGCCAGAAAGTGATCTTAAAACGATTTTGTTCTCTTTAAAAGAGGGTTATTGGATCATCAGGAAACAAATATGAAAAAGGCATTTTTATCAGTAGGAAATTCCATGATGGGAGATGACGGTGTTGCACCATTTCTCGGAAAACTTCTCGAAAAAGAGAATCCTGATTGGAAGATATTTGACGGACAAGATACGCCAGAGAGTGAATTTAATAAGTTGCGAGAATACGCTCCTGATTTGATTGTGGTTGCCGATGCGATGACCGGAGTCAATGTGGGCAGTGTCGAGCTCATAGACATCAGCGATGATGTGGATTATATGTATACAACCCATAATTTGCCGATGCCTATTTTATTGAGCTACATAAGGAAATTTTGTAAAGTTGTCCTGTTTTTGGGACTCAATGTTGATATCGAAAATGTTCTCGAATTCAATCCTGATCTTTCTGCTGAAGCTGAGGCAACAGCACATCGGGCGATGGACAAGATGAGAGAAATCGAAAACATTTTTAACGTATAAAAAAGGGAAAAAAATATGTTGTCACCAGCAGAAATAGCTAATGATGTATCAAGTGGTTTAAAGCATAAGGCGACGATGCCTTTGTTGAGTGTTGTTATTATGTCAGTCATGGCAGGGGGTTCCATCGGGATGGGTGATATTTTTTGGGCCCATGCCACCGTCGGTGTTGAAACTCCGGGGATCGCCAATTTTATCGGTGGTTTTGCCTTCTCCGTCGGTTTGATGATGGTGGTGTTTTTTGGTGGTCATTTATTTACCAGTTCGGTTATGTCCGGTGTCTCTACTTATGACAAAAAACTATCATTTGCTAAAATGATTTCTTATTGGGTTATTGTATGGATTTTCAACTTCGTAGGATCTGCATTAATCGCCTATATGTATTTTCGCTCTGAGTTACCGTTGAAGTATGGTGGCGAGATTTTGATGCATTTCTTACACTTAGGTGCGGGTAAAACAGCACTTGGAGTTGAGCCAGCATTCATCCGTGGTATTTTTTGTAACGTATTTGTCTGTATGGCTGTTTGGGCGGCTATGGGTGCCAAAGATACAGCGGGTAAAGTTCTTGCGATTGCTTTTATTATCGCAGCATTCGTCGCTTCTGGTTATGAACACTGCGTCGCAAATATGTTTATCATCTCAATGGGATTATTGGCCAAAGCGTATTATTTAGTACAAGTACATGGAGATATCGATGCATTGGCTGCTCTATCTCACATTTCTGTGGCAAAATTGTCCACGTTAAATATATCAGGATTTTTTCATAATCTAGCCCCTGTTACTGCGGGCAATATCGTAGGAGGTGTATTTTTCGTCGGTATTTTGGGCTTTATCGCCAATAAACCAGATTTTAAACCAAAAGACGTGTAATTTTAGAATCGTTTTAAAAATCTCCTTGTAAAGAGGAGATTTTTTTTAACTGGTGATATGCAAAATTTGCATATCTTAATAAATGTAATTTATTGATGTTTTATATCATATAAAAGGAAACAGTATGAAAGAGACAAGAGTCATCTGTCCCTATTGCGGGACAGGATGCAATGTCGATTTGTCTGTCAAAGATAACAGGATCGTCAAAGCCAAAGGTAGTTGCAATGATTATGTTAATGACGGCGAATTGTGTTTAAAAGGGTTGTATGGTTGGGATTATGTCGGTGCAAATGATCGATTGAAAAAACCCTTGATTCGAAAAAAAGATGGTGTTTTTGCCAAAGATGGTGAACTCACAGAATCCTCTTGGGATGAAGCACTGGATTTGGTCGCTTCTAAGATGAGAGAAGCAAAAGAAAATTATGGTCCCGATGCCATAGCCGGTAATTTTTCTTCAAGATGTACTTTGGAAGAAAACTATGTCGCACAAAAATTTATGCGTGCCATCATCGGTACAAATAATATTGATCACTGTGCTCGTATTTGACATGCCCCAACAGTAGCCGGTCTGGCTAAAACAATAGGTTGTGGTGCAGCGACAAATAGTTTCACAGAGATAGCAGAACATAGTAACTGTATTTTGATGGTGGGTTCAAATCCAGAAAATGCTCATCCAATTGCAGCGATGTATATCCAAAGAGCACTCAATAGAGGTGCGAAGTTGATCGTCATTGATCCAATACAAACAGAGATGGCTCAAAAAGCAGACCTTCATTTGCAATTGAAACCTGAACATAATATTCCGGTTATCAATGCGATGTTGCATTATATTATTGAAAATAATCTGCAAGATGAAGCCTTTATCAATCAATATACTCATGGGTTTGAGTATATCAAAAAGATTGTCAAAGAATACAGCCCTGAAAAAGTGGCAGAAAGCAGTGGTGTTCCGGCTCAATTGATCGAAGAGGCCGCTAGAATGTATGCGACAATCAAACCGGCGGTAATCACACACGGCATGGGTGTGACCCATTTTAATCATGGTGTCGGTAATGTTTATGATGTCTCCAATCTGATGCTTGCAACTGGCAATATCGGAGTGTTGGGTTCAGGAGATTTACCGCTTCGTGGGCAACAAAATGTCCAAGGGGCTTGTGATATGGGGATTTTGCCCGATATCTTCCCAAGTGGTGAAAAAGTTTATGATGCCAAAGCCAAAGCTTGGTACGAAAAATTTTGGGATTGTAAGTTGAATGATAAAGTAGGAGTAAGACGTACGGATATCCCCGATGTCATTCTCAATGATAGCGTCAAGATATTTTGGACTATCGGTGAAAATCCGGTCATTTCAGACCCCAATACCAATCATTTGCTAAAAGCTTTGGCTCATGTTGATTTGTATATCGTCCAAGATATTTTCTTGACAGAAACAGCACTCAAGGCTGATGTCGTATTACCAGCTGTTTGCGGCCCTGAAAAAGAGGGATGCTATACCAATGCTGAGCGAAGAGTACAACTCAATCATATGGCCGTTCAGCCTGTTGGTGATGTGAAGCAAGATTGGGAAATCGTCTGTTTATTAGCCCAAAAGATGGGGGCTAAAGGATTTGATTATTTGAAACCAGAAGAGATTTGGGAAGAGGTACGAAAAGTAGATCCCCACCGATATGGTGGTATGAGTTATTATCGTTTAGAGCGCGAACATGGTTTGCATTGGCCTTGTCCAACGGAAAACCATCCGGGAACAAAGTCCTTGTATCTAGATATGAAGTTTCTCACACCCGATCAAAAAGCGAATTTTGCTCCAGTTGTGTTTGTGGAGGATAAAAAATATATCCAACAAGCAGAAGAAGCGATGGATACCATACTTGATCTGCCAGAAGGCTATCCACGGATGGCAGGTTCTGTGGATGAACCCAGAGATGAGGAATATCCTATTGAGTTGTTGACAACAAGAAAAGTGTATCAATATACGGTTGGGACGATGACACGTCGCTCACCTGCACTTGAAGAGGGTGCAGATATTCATGGCCCTTGCGGTGAAATCAATGAAAAGACAGCAACCAGATACGGTGTCGAAGATGGTGATTATATGGCTGTTGAGAGTCGGTATGGTAAGATTGCCGTGAAGGTGGAAGTCACCCCGATTGTGCCTGATGAGGTGATGCAGATGGCCTTTCATTATTGGGAAGGTCACGCCAATGAATTGACCGGTGAGGGTGCTGATCCTATCACGCGCACACCGACTTATAAAGCGGCAGTACGGTTTCATAAAATTTCAAAAAGCGAATATGCAGCAGTATTGGCAGAGAAACGTGTCAAGTTTTATTCAGAGAAGATTATCTTTACGGATGCTGAAGCGCACGCTTAGTATTCATCTCTTCTATTAAGAAAGAGAGTCTTTTGGCTCTCTTTCTCTACTTTTGTTTTCTATTTATTTGAAAAAACACAGCTAAAAAGCCGATTTATAGAGCGGATATGGTATATTAGTTTTACTAAAGAAAGCTTAGGAGATTTATGTTTTTACCCACTACAAGAGCGGAGATGAAAAAACGCGGATGGCGGCATCTTGATGTGATACTGATAACCTCTGATGCTTATATCGACAGCCCTTATATGGGCGTTGCTGTGGTTGGTAGGATTTTAGAAAATGCCGGATATCGCGTGGGTATCATCGGCCAACCTGATATTACCTCAGATGTTGATATCAAACGATTGGGCGAACCAAGACTGTTTTGGGGTGTGAGTGGTGGTAGTGTGGATTCGATGGTCTCCAACTACACGGCGACGAAAAAATTCAGAAGCGATGATGACTATACTCCTGGTGGCAAAAATACCAAGCGACCTGATCGTGCGAGTTTGGTCTATACTAATCTTATAAGACGCTATTTCAAAGAAACGGTACCTATCGTGTTAGGTGGGATTGAAGCGAGTTTGAGACGCGTGAGTCACTATGATTTTTGGTCTAACAAAATCCGCAAACCCATCATCTTTGATGCCAAAGCAGATTATTTGATCTATGGGATGGCAGATAAAAGCGTGGTAGAGTTTGCCGATGCACTTAAAAGTGACATTGCGCCTCATCATGTAAGGGGGCTTAGTTATATCTCAAAAGAGCCAAGAAGTGACTATTTACAACTCCCTAGCCATGAAGAAGTACTCCATGATAAGCACAAATTTATCGACATGTTTGATCTGTTTTATCACAACAATGACCCCATCAGCGCCCAAGGATTGTGTCAAAAAGTCGACAGTCGCTACCTGATTCAAAATCCTCCTTCTATGTATCTAGATACTCATGAGTTAGACGCGGTGAGCGCGCTCGGCTTTGAGCGGGATTTGCATCCGTATCATCAGAGCGAGGGAAAAGTCAAAGCATTGGAGACGATTAAATTTTCGATTTCCACCCATCAGGGTTGTTATGGGGAGTGTAATTTCTGCGCGATTAGCGTGCATCAGGGACGCACGATCAGAAGTCGCAGTGAAGCATCGATTCTTGATGAGGCGCGACTTTTTACGACTTACAAAGATTTTAAAGGCATCATCTCCGATATCGGTGGACCGACAGCGAACATGTACGGATACGAGTGCAATAAAAAGATCAAAAAAGGGACATGTGAAGAAAAAAGCTGTATGTTTCCCACGATGTGTAAAGCCCTCAAACCAACGCATCAAAGACAGATAGATTTGCTTCGTAATGTGAGAAAAATCAAAGGCATCAAAAAAGCGTTTATAGCCTCAGGCGTGCGGTATGACCTCATCAGCGATGACAAAGCGCATGGATATACATACCTCAAAGAGATCATCAATCATCACATCAGTGGACAGATGAAGATCGCTCCGGAACATGTGGACGATGAGATTCTTTCTCTCATGGGAAAACCCGGCAAAAAAGCGCTTGTGGATTTCAAAGTGCTTTTTGATAAGCTCAACCGAGAATCTGGCAAAAAACAGTTTTTGACCTACTACCTGATCGCCGCACATCCGGGTTGTGAGGAAAAGCACATGCACAATCTCAAAAATTTTGCTACCAATGTGCTCAAAATGAGTCCCGAACAAGCTCAAGTCTTCACCCCAACACCTTCGACCTACTCGACTTTGATGTACTATACAGGGTTGGAGCCCAAAAGCAGAAAGCCGCTTTTTGTAGAAAAAGATACGGTGAGAAAAGAAAAGCAAAAAGAGATCGTCGTGAGTAAAAAAAACAACATGTTTAAAAGTGGATTTGACAGTTAAGGAGAGAAAATGAGTGTTTTGATGGAATTGAGTATGTTCCCACTAAGTGGAGGCGAGAGCAAGAGTGCTGATGTCGCACAAATCATCAAGCTGATAGAAAAGAGTGGATTTCCCTATAAACTCACCGCGATGAGCACGGTGGTCGAGACCAAAACGATGAAAGAAGCATTGCAGCTTTTAGAA
Organism: Sulfurospirillum sp. 1612; assembly: GCF_036556685.1. Lineage (NCBI taxonomy): Bacteria > Pseudomonadati > Campylobacterota > Epsilonproteobacteria > Campylobacterales > Sulfurospirillaceae > Sulfurospirillum > Sulfurospirillum sp. 1612. The sequence continues at coordinate 2,168,491 of NZ_CP140614.1, read as the reverse complement.
GAGGCCTACCTACAACTCGAAGAGAATGATCGCATCTATGCGTGTGCGAAATTTGACATCAGAGCCAGCAGAGTCGATGGCATGCATCAAAAAATCGCCTCAGTACAAGCCAAAGTGGATGTGCCAATCAAAAGCTAAATAGTGCAATGATGTAAATCAAAAAAGATTGAAACATGAGCAAAATAAAGACAAATGCATCGTGATAGCGTAGTTTGAAAAACTTATAGAAATCTTACCTTCCCCTTTTTAAATTAAATAGACTAAAAATGTCCATATTAATTTCTATACTTTCACTATCCCTTTGAAATAACGATAAAACAAGGAGTGATATTGAGTATTCTTAAAATAATAGCCTATCATTGTTTCAAAAACCGTATTGAAACAGCAATAATCTAAGAAAAGTGAATCTGACAAAAATTGAGCATATTTCAAATTTTATGCAACAACGATTTCATATCAAAGCAGCAAATACTTTTAGACCAAAGCTTTTTGATTTTGGTATGTTGATTTTTTTGTGATTTTAATAGGAGTGTGAATCTTTTTAGGGTTAGCAGCATTAAACATATAGAGGAATATTATAAATGTCATTAATTTTAATAAAAGGAGAAAAAGAACATGAGTAACAATTATCATCCAGGACCGTATTGGACTATCAATACTGACGAAGCAGCGTTTGGTGTTGTATTTGTTATTGCTATCTTTACGCTCCCCGTGCTTCCTATGGTGATTGGCGGCTGGTATGTCGGAGATCATTTTATCGGTAATAACTTTGCTAAGTGGGGATTGGCAATTTTATGCTTTGGTATCGGCTATTTGATACTGCTAATACTCAAAGAGAGAAAAGGATTCTGGTATGCAGCATTGTTTGTGTTTATTGAGTATTTACTGCTTGATTATATTACGATGATTCACAATCACAGAAGCACCTTGGTGATGGTTGATATTATTAAAGGTATTATTAAGTGGGGACTTGGGAACAGTTAATGATATTTATGTGTTAATTTAATTATAAAAATTCATTAAGTATAATTCATAAAAACTATAAAAAGGAGAAGGAGTATGAAGAAATTCTTAGTGGGCATGATGGTCCTAACCGCTTTTTTATTTAGTGGATGTGGAACCACAACCCTGCAGGTGCAATCGGCAATGACTCGAACAGTCTCACTGAGCCCTAAAGCCCTAGAAGATAAAAAAGTATATCTAAGGGTTACTGGAACCACTGCGAGCATTTTAAAGCTAAAAGCGCCTCTTAAACAAGCACTTTTGAAACGTGGTGTTACTTTAGTCGATAATCCGGAACTTGCAACGATCAGCATGCATGTCAATACCTTGTTTGCCAATAACCTCAAAGAAGCAGCTCATTATGGTGGTGCTGCCCTTGGTGGAGCAACGGCGGGAGCTTTGGCAAGTGCTAATGGCAACAGTGGTGGCGATAGTATCTTAATCGGTATCACCGCAGCCCTTGCTATGGGAATCGTTGAAAATGCCACAAGGGATGAAACGTATCGAGCAGTGATTGATATCTCTTTACGTACAAAGAATACCTTGGGACAATGGAGTGATGAAGATAAAACAAGAGTCTTGGTACAGGCTGTGAAGATGGGATTGAAACCGATGGAAGCCAAAGGTATCATGGAAACTCAAGCGGTGCAAAAGATTGCTGATATATTAGAATAAGGAGAAGAGAGAACAATGAAAAAATTGATTATATATGGATTGTTAAGTGTTGGTGCTTTGATTTTATTTAACGGGTGTTCTAGCAAGTTGGCTGTTTGTGAATATAAATACGACGCGACCAAAACCAAAAGAAATTTTATGATAGCAGGCCAACAAAAATGGAATAGTCCTTCGTATGGGTACAATATTTCAACAAGAAACACACATCTCTTGCAAAATGCTGCCGCATTGACATTGCATTACGGTTATAAATATTTTGCATTTGTGAAAGTTGCAGGCAATAAGATCAACAATGCTCAAGGAAGTTTGATCCATACTGCCAAAGGGTTTGTAGATACATGTACTTCTAGCTCTCTCAATGTGACTTCTCTTCAAAATGCTGCTCCTTGTGGACTTGGCTTGGATGGTAAGGTGTATGCCGAAATCAATATTTATAAAAAACAACCCTATGACATGACGACATATAATGCTCAAGAGGTGAAAGACTATCTAGTAAAGCATGACCTCTGGAGAAAGGACGGTATTGAAGAGTATATGGATAGTTGTCCGGCTGATTTTAGATAGATTATTAATGAATAGAAGGGGCTGTATTTGTATCGGTGTACATATTTACTTTTCCATACATAGTAGAGTAGGTTTGTGCACTGCTTGCCCTGTGTCAGGCATATAGTCTATCCAGATCAATCTAAGATTCACTACATGGTTAGACTGGTATCCTAAATTTCTTAAGAGTATATAGGATAAGAACATGATAGATGATGATCAATATAAATTACTTTGAAACCATGAGATTCACGTAATTATTAAAAACTATTAACAATTTGTTGATTATTTGTTAACAAAAGTACTGTTTTTAATTTCTATCTTATAAAACAGTCGTTACAATAAACCGTTCGTTCAATTTATCCGTTTTATAACTTGTCGGTATGAATATATATAAAGATATCATACGCTCGGGCAGATAAGATCAGCTATAAAACAAAAACCATGTATCATATTTTTCAATTGTCATAGAACATCATGTACTCCAAGATTGTAACTATAGAGACTCTATATTTGTATCTATAAAATAAATTTAAAATAAGATTCCTTTGTATGCAGAGCATCTAACATCAAAAGGAAAACTATGAGGATAAATATGATAAAAATGCATATCACTATACTTCCAAACTCAAACTACTATCATGATGTCTTCACATGTAAACATTTCAAACCAAGCAAATATTTACATATCAAGACAACAAACAAAAGGGAAAGATCATGAACGAACAGATACAGCAGCATAAGCAAAATAAAATACAAAAGATAAAGGATGGATTATGGGGCTAATTATATTAATTGTACCTTTACTGATCTATTATGCCATATTGGTACCGATCATCAAAAAAGGAATTATAGATAAAGTAGTTGAAAGCAAACAAAAGAGGATGATAATCTTATTGCTTGTTATGCTTTTCCCTGTAGGTGATCATATTGTAGGTTATATAGTATATAAAACCTTGTGCTTCACCAATGGAGGCGTACATATCTATAAAACCGTGACAAATAAACAGGAGCAGTTGGATTACTGGTTTTATGATGGGTTGAATGTATTTGATAATTCATATGATGATAAAGAGTATCATTTTTTTGCAAACAATGGATTAGTGAAAAGAGGAATTTGTACTAATTTATTAAAAGATGGTAATGTCGGCGAAAGAGTTTGTGCTAAAGGAGGCTTTAAAATAGTTTACCTAAACTATTGCAACTCGAAATACGATAGCCTTCCCAAAGATGATCCAAACTATCATAGATCATGTAAGAATGCAGAGGAGATCATCAAACAATATCATCTTAAAAATGTTATCAAAGTGCCAAAGAGAAAATATGTGTTTTACACCAATGCTCTTGAAAAAGGTATGGATAGAGAGATTTTTTTATTTCCGTTTATTAGTAAAGATATTCAAAAGATAAAAAACATAAAAACAGGTGAAGTTTTGGCTAAATACATAGGTTTCGCATTTTGGGGAGGATGGTATATAAATCTTTTCAATCCATATCACCATGGTGCACTAAGCAGATGTGGAAAAAGAGATAAAAAAGACTTATATGATTATCAAACTAGAGTTATTCCAAACCCATATAAAAATAAAAACTAAATAAGGAAAAAAATAATGGCAACAGTAGTAGAAACATATTTGGATAATGCAATCGCAGCAAATGTAGCTTACGGTGATTTAACTAATGATATAGTTAGTGATCCAAGCAAATATTTTTATTATTTAGCTGATAAAAAAGGTGAAGTAAAACTCTCTTCCTCCCAAGCCAAAGCTTTCGCTGGAGTTACAGAACAGATGAAAGACGGTCAAGTGGTCACAGATGATAAGGGGAATATTCAGTATAAATTTGTGACAGAAAAAGTCACACAACCAGATGGCAGTACCAAAGATATCAGAACCAAAGGCTACACCATCCTCTCCACCTACTCCGATCCAAATACCGGTTATTACGGTGTGTTGTTTAAAGATAATACAACAGGAAAACTGACTATATCAAATAGAGGAACACAACCAAATAAATTAAATGACTTATTAAATGATACCTCTCTTGTAACCAAACAGGTTCCCGAACAGTTTAATTCTATGGCTACTTTTATGAACCAACTGATCGATGAAGGTAAGATCACAAAAGAAGATGATGTGACCATGACTGGACATTCTGCAGGAGGAACATTGACCCAGATGGGAACTGCTGCATATAGCGAGTATATTGATTCAGCTTCTACACAAAATTCTCCTGGGGCAAAAGATTTAAATAGTTATGTTTATGAAAAAGACGGTCAATACTATTACAGAGAAATATTGAGTTATAGCACTACTTCTGGAACACCGAATTATGGTAATGAACAAGAGATTACAGAAGCAGTATATGAAGCACATCTACGATTTCTCGCAAATAAGGATAGTGCAGAAGTAAATAATAAAATCACTAACATCAAAGCAGACAACGGACCAACTTTTATCGCGGATCTAAACGAAGATATAGGAAAAGAGATAAGCGTTTTAGGTAGTAGTCACTCCCTTGTAGATTTAGTGCAGATACTATCTTCACTACCTACAGACCTCTTTGAAAAAATGCCTGGATATGATGCAAGTAAAAATTATAAGGTTGTTCCTTTAAATGCATTACAACTGATGGCAAAATATTTCAATATAGATGTCACAGACATCATCAATGCAAATCCAAATAAAGACTTTGTCGATGGGTATCTTATTTTTAATCCACAGAATGATATTTATCTACCAGCAGGACTTTCTATCGATTTTCAAGACGGCCACCCGATCGACTTTAACTCCGCTATAGTTCATATGTCTGATCCCTTGGTACTTGATACCGATAAAGATGGTTTCATCTCTACTATCTCACTCCAAGATTCTGAAACCTACTTCGATATTAACGGAGATGGTGTCAAAGATAAAACCTCGTGGATCAAAGGCAATGATGCCCTGCTAGTCTATGATAAAAATGAAGATGGACAGATCAGTGGTATCGATGAAGTATTTGGTAATGACTTCAAAAGTGGTTTCGATGAACTAAGAGATGTCGCAGATAGTAACTATGACAATAAGATAGACAGACGTGATGCCCTGTTTAACCGCCTTCAGGTCTGGCATGATTATAACGGGAACGGTAAAGTCGATGATGGAGAACTTAAAAGTCTCAAAGATGAGGGTATCACATCGATAAACCTAAATTCTTTGCAAACTACGATCAACCTAGACGGTGCCATACTCACAGAAGCATCTCATTACTTAGATACCAATGGCAACCAAGAACTAGCAGCAGATCTGGAACTAGAATATACATCGACCGTCTCTCAAGATAATTCAAACTATGATGGCGGTATCGATATCGATACAGTTTTATTGCCACAACTTAGAGGTTATGGTTATGTCGGCAATACTTTGATCGACTATAATACAAACACTACGCTTGAGACGATGGCAAAAGAGTACGCTGGAGATATCAACCTTGTAGCCAATCACTTTGACGACTTTCTCGCAACTTGGTCTGGTTTTTATGATATGGCAGCAACAAGAGGTATCGCCAAAGAAGACTTCACCCCTGGTTTTTTAAATGTAACATCTATTAAATTGTGGATGTTAGAGCATTTTAGTGGCAATCTCATCAATGCTTGGCGAACGGAAGTCCACTTAAGAGAAAATACAAACGGTGGCTATCATATCACAAGTTATAATGATGAAGATTATATAAAGGAAAAATACAATGAACTCCTGAGTCATTATCAGGGTATCTTTGCTTTACAGGCTTTTTATGAAGATAAACTCAGTGGACTCAGTTATGATCTTGCTCAAGATCAGTTTGTGATCGCCGATCAAAATGCTTTTGATGAAAGCTTTGTGACCTATATGAACGATACATCCGTTAGTATAGATTATAAAATCTTTCTTGCTGAGACACTGAACAATCTCAAAGATGTTTTTATTAACTTTGATTTTGATGGGGTATTGAGCAATATAGAAGATGACTCCTTGCAAACTATGGTGCAAAGTATCCTAAACGGACAAAGCAGTTCGACATATTACTTGTTTGATAAAAGCAATATCAATACCGTAAAAGATATCACGGTTATAGGAGACGATAGTGATGACATCATCAATATAAACAGTAACAATCATAACAGTACGATCATCGCAAACCAAGGCAATGACAAGATCATCACAAAAAATTCAAACGATACCTATATTTTTAATCGAGGCGATGGAGTGGATACGATTTATGATACAGACGGTGAGGATAAGATAAAATTTACAGCTAACATCTCAAAAGATGATATCTCGTTTACTACCCAAGGCGATAATCTTGTCATCAATATCGCAAATTCTACCGATACAATAACAATAATCGACTTTGGCAAGAAAGCCAACCGTATCGAAAAACTGACATTTGCAAATGGAGATGAACTATCTCTCGAAAGCTCTAATATCATCTCTTTGTTCGTCACAGAAGGAAATGACATCGTAGAACTCGATGATGCAAACAACACCATCAATGCCCTTGGTGGTGATGATATCATCAGGACTTTCGCAGGCGATGACACCATCTACGGTGGAGTCGGGAGTGATACCATAGATGCAGGCAATGGGGATGATACTTTGATCGGTGGAGCGGGTGATGATACGCTTCAAGGAGGAAGTGGCAATGACATCTATATCTTTGCTAAAGGTGATGGCAAAGATGTGATCACAGATAGCTCAGGAAATGATACTTTAAAATTTGCAGATGGCATCACCAAAGATGACTTGATTGCAAAAGCAAACGGCAATGATATGATCATAGGTATCAAAGAAGACGGTGTTGACTTTGCGGATCTCTCTGATACCATTACCATCAAAAACTATCTCACGAGCGGTTTGATCGAAAATATAAAACTCAGTGATGATACAACCATAAATCTAGATGAACTTCAAAGCGGAACAGAGGGAGATGATTATCTTGCATATGGCAACAACGCCGTACATGTCGATGCTCTTGGTGGAGCAGATACCATTATCTCTGGAAATGGAGATGATGTCATAGTCGCAGGCGAAGGGGATGATATCATAAGATCTGGCAATGGAGCCAATAACATTGATGCAGGAGCGGGCGATGATGTGATCACATCAGGCAGTGGTGACGATGTGATCAATGCAGGCAGTGGAGATGACACGATAAGCGCAGGCAGTGGAAACAACACTGTTGATGCAGGTGATGGAGCTGACATCGTGACCTCAGGTAGTGGGGCAGATACTTTAATCGGTGGAGCAGGCGATGACACGCTGAGTTCCGGCTATGGAGCCGATACGCTTCAAGGAGGAAGAGGGGATGACTTGCTTCAAGGAGGACTGGGTGATGATACCTATATCTTCAATCGAGGCGATGGAGCGGACACGATCGATGACTCATACACCTATGGATACAACCATCAACTGAACCAAAATGCAGGTAACGATACACTAAAATTTGGCAATGGTATCAGTGCGGATGACCTCGTAGTACGAGCTGATGGAGCTGATATGATCATAGGCATCAAAGAAGACGGTGTTGACTTTGCGGATCTCTCCGATACCATAACGCTCAGAAACTATGTGGATTCAAACTCTCGCATCGAAAATATCATGATGTCTGATGGCGGTATCATCAGTCTCAATCAACTCATCAGTGCCACAGAGGGAGACGATCAGCTTATCTATGGAGATGATGCCGTAACAATCGATGCTCTAGGTGGAGATGATAGGATCATCAGTGGCAATGGCGCAGATATCTTAAATGGTGGAAGCGGTAATGATCACATCACTTCAGGCAATGGAGATGACGTGCTCGATGGAGCAGATGGAAATGATATACTAGAAGCAGGCGCAGGTAATGACACACTAAAAGGTGGAGCAGGAGATGACACCCTTCAAGGCGGCAGTGGAGCCGATACGCTTAGTGGTGGAAGTGGAAATGATCTACTCCAAGGAGGGCTAGGAGATGATACCTACCTTTTCAATCGAGGTGATGGAGTTGATGTTGTCTATGATGCCTACCAATACGGAAGCGGTGGCAATGATACGCTGATCTTTGGCGATGGCATCAGTCAAGAAGATTTGATAGTCAAGGTTGATGGCAGTGACCTTCTCATCGGTTTGAGAGAAGACGGTAAAACTTTCGATGCACTCAATGATATAGTGAGATTACAAGACTATTTTAACCCTAATAACCGCATCGAAACTTTGCAATTGAGTGATGGTTCCACTTTGACGCTAGATCAGTTGCAAAAAGGCACACAAGGCGATGACACGCTCTATTTTGATGATAACAATACGACCATCGATGCACTTGGTGGTGATGACAGAGTGACGACTGGTTTGGGTGATGACAATGTCAACGGCGGAGCAGGCAATGACATACTCATAACAGGCGGTGGCGATGATGTCGTAAAAGGTGAAGACGGTGATGACATACTACAAAGTGGCAGTGGTGATGACATGATCTACGGCGGAGCGGGGAGCGATACCATAAATGCAGGCGATGGGAACGATACCCTTCAAGGTGGAAGTGGAGCCGATACTCTCTATGGTGGAGCAGGACATGATACGTATCTTTATGCTAAAGGAGATGGCCATGACACCATCAATGATACGAGTGGAAACGATACTTTAAAATTCGCAGAGGGCATCACCAAAAATGACTTGATTGCAAAAGCAAACGGCAATGATCTCATCATAGCTATCAAAGAAGACGGCGTTGACTTTGATGCACTTAGCGATAAGATTATCATCAAAAACTATCTCACAGGTGGCAAAATCGAAAACTTTCTCTTGGCTAATGCGACAACGATTGCACTCGATGAGATCGAAGTCGGAACTGAAGAAAGTGACTATCTTGCATACGGCGATGAACCGGTCACAGTCGATGCTCTTAGTGGGGACGATACCGTGATCACAGGAGCTGGCGCTGACATCATAGATGCAGGAAGCGGAAATGACACCGCAAACTCCGGTGGAGGAGCAGATACTCTACAAGGAGGTGAAGGCGACGATGTTCTAAACTCTGCTGGAGGAAATGACTCCCTACAAGGGGGTGCAGGAAATGATGTCTTAAATGCAGGTACTGGTGACGATACGCTAGAAGGGGGAACAGGAGTTGACACTCTAAAAGGAGGTCTAGGAAACGATATTTATGTCTTTAACAAAGGGGATGGTAAAGACAAACTCAGCGATGAGGGCGGAACCGATACCATAAAATTTGGTGATGGAATCTCTAAGGAAGATTTGATCTTTAAGCAAGTAGGGTATGATCTAATCTTGGCTATCAAAGAAGATGGTAAAAGCTTTAACCAGTTAAGTGATAACATAAAAATAACCAATTATTTCAGACAACAGTACACCATAGAAACACTAAAATTTAGCGATGGCAGTGAGATGAGCAGCAGTGATGTCGCCGGTTTGTTTGTGGATGTCAACATACAAGATACGATCTTTAGTGCACAAGGCGCCACGCTTCGGGGTGGAGCAGGAGATGATACGTATGTTTATAATAGAGGTGATTTTACCGTTGTGGTGGATGATAACTTCTACAAAGACGGACTCGAAGTCAATGCAGGCAATGACACACTTAGGTTTGCAACCGGTATCACTAAAGCAGATGTGAGTATTGGTGTCAATGGGGCAAACTTGATCATCAAGGTCAATGGAGATGAGACATACCAAGAATTGCAAGACATCGTGGTTATCAAAGATTGGCAATCTGCAAATCGTGGTATAGAGAAGATCATCTTTAGTGACGGTGAAGTTATGAATATCACAAAAACAGAAGATTTCCCAACGATAACCTTTGATAACTCTTGGACAACAAGCCGCTATTATATATACGGTAACGACAATGACGAGATCAATGGCACAAGTAGCAATGATACGATAGAAAGTGCAGGAGGAGAAGATATCGTCTATGCAGGAGCCGGCAACGATATCGTTTATGGCGGAGACGGCAATGACATCATAGATAGTGGAGCAGGAAACGATAGGATCATCGGTGGGGCAGGAGATGATTATCTCAAAGATAATTCTGGAGATGATGTTTATGTGTTTAACCGTGGTGATGGACGAGATTTTATCAAAGATACCAACGGAGATGATAAGATATATTTCGGTGATGGAATTACGAAAGACGATATCGTTATAAAGGTGTTCGATAATAATTTGGCAGTAGGGCTAAAAGAGGGAGCTACATCTTTTTACTATCTTAGTGATCGCATTGTTATCAAAGATTGGTATGTTCAGAGTGGACGAATCGAATCCTTTGAGTTTAGTGATGGGACATCTCTTGATGTCACAGAGATCATCGCAGGTATCGGTACGGATGGAGATGATACGATTTTTGGTTTAGATAATGAAGACACTACCCTAAACGGAGGAAAAGGTAACGATACTTTAAACGGTAAAAATGGCAATGACACCTTAAACGGTGGGATTGGCAATGACATCATAAATAGTGGGGTAGGCAATGATACACTAGACGGAGGTGTTGGTAATGACTCACTAGATGGCGGTGCAGGTGATGACACCTATATCTTCGCTAAAGGTATGGGCAAAGACACTATCGTAGACAGTGGTGGTAATGATACTCTGCAAATCAATAGTGAATTAACAAAAGGTGATATGTTATATGAGCGAATCGGAGATGACTTGGTATTTGGAATCAAAGAGAGTGGAAAAAGCTTTGATGAACTCAGTGATACCATAACTATCAAAAACTGGTTCAATTCCCTAAATGACAGAGTAGAAACCGTAAAATTTAGCAATGGTGAGACGATTACGGCAAATGATATATTGGTTCCAACCGATCAAAAAGATACTTTTACATACGGCGCAGAGGCAGATACGATATCAGCTTTGGGCGGAGATGACTACATAGAATCCGGCGCGGGGGATGATGTCGTAAATGGAGATGGCGGTAATGATACGATTTATGGACAAGACGGTAACGATACCATAAACGGAGGAGAAGATAATGACACACTTTACGGCGGAAATGATAACGATGTGTTAAACGGTAATGACGGAGATGACACACTTTATGGCGGTAAAGGTACGGATGTGCTCTACGGCGGGACAGGTAACGATACTTATGTATTTGGACGAGGTGATGGGGCAGATACCATATATGACTATAACGAGAGTTATAGTGGTTGGAGTGGCGGGAATGACACTCTGAAGTTTGCAGAGGGGATTAGTGCAGATGATATTCTCATAAAACAAGTAGGATCTAACTTAGTAGTAGCTCTGAAAGAAGATGGTAAAACATTCGATGAGTTGAGTGATAAGATCAGGATTACGAATTGGTCGTATAATGATCCAATTCACCCTGACTATCTTGAAACATGGCAGAATTATCATGCTCGCTTCGGGATTGATAACTTTACCTTTAGTGACGGTACCGCTTGGACAACGGCAGATATTATGGCACATATCGGGACGGATGATAATGATGTGATCTTTGGACTAGACGGAGCCGATACGATAGAAGGTGGCAAGGGTGATGATACGCTTTACGGGAGAGTAGGAGATGATACCTATGTCTTTAATCGCGGAGATGGGAAAGATACTATATATGATGCTTATCGTGATGGTAATGCAGGTAACGATACGCTGAAGTTTGGTGAGGGAATCACGCAGGATGACCTAATCTTTAAAAAAGATGGGAACAATGTACTTGTTGGTATCAAAGAAGATGGAAAAACTTTCGACGAGTTGAGTGATGTTGTTACGATGCAAAATTGGTACAATAAGAATAATCGTATCGAGAACTTTGAACTGAGTGATGGCACGGTGCTGGGTCAAGATATCATCTTAAGGACACCAACTGAGTTTGATGACCACTTAGAGTATGGTGAGACAGCAGATACGATATCAGCTTTGGGCGGAGATGACTACATAGAATCCGGCGCGGGGGATGATGTCGTAAATGGAGATGGCGGTAATGATACGATTTATGGACAAGACGGTAACGATACCATAAACGGAGGAGAAGATAATGACACACTTTACGGCGGAAATGATAACGATGTGTTAAACGGTAATGACGGAGATGACACACTTTACGGTAATGACGGAGATGATACGCTTTATGGCGGTAAAGGTACGGATGTGCTCTACGGCGGGACAGGTAACGATACTTATGTATTTGGACGAGGTGATGGGGCAGATACCATATATGACTATAACGAGAGTTATAGTGGTTGGAGTGGCGGGAATGACACTCTGAAGTTTGCAGAGGGGATTAGTGCAGATGATATTCTCATAAAACAAGTAGGATCTAACTTAGTAGTAGCTCTGAAAGAAGATGGTAAAACATTCGATGAGTTGAGTGATAAGATCAGGATTACGAATTGGTCGTATAATGATCCAATTCACCCTGACTATCTTGAAACATGGCAGAATTATCATGCTCGCTTCGGGATTGATAACTTTACCTTTAGTGACGGTACCGCTTGGACAACGGCAGATATTATGGCACATATCGGGACGGATGATAATGATGTGATCTTTGGACTAGACGGAGCCGATACGATAGAAGGTGGCAAGGGTGATGATACGCTTTACGGGAGAGTAGGAGATGATACCTATGTCTTTAATCGCGGAGATGGGAAAGATACTATATATGATGCTTATCGTGATGGTAATGCAGGTAACGATACGCTGAAGTTTGGTGAGGGAATCACGCAGGATGACCTAATCTTTAAAAAAGATGGGAACAATGTACTTGTTGGTATCAAAGAAGATGGAAAAACTTTCGACGAGTTGAGTGATGTTGTTACGATGCAAAATTGGTACAATAAGAATAATCGTATCGAGAACTTTGAACTGAGTGATGGCACGGTGCTGGGTCAAGATATCATCTTAAGGACACCAACTGAGTTTGATGACCACTTAGAGTATGGTGAGACAGCAGATACGATATCAGCTTTGGGCGGAGATGACTACATAGAATCCGGCGCGGGGGATGATGTCGTAAATGGAGATGGCGGTAATGATACGATTTATGGACAAGACGGTAACGATACCATAAACGGAGGAGAAGATAATGACACACTTTACGGCGGAAATGATAACGATGTGTTAAACGGTAATGACGGAGATGACACACTTTACGGTAATGACGGAGATGATACGCTTTATGGCGGTAAAGGTACGGATGTGCTCTACGGCGGGACAGGTAACGATACTTATGTATTTGGACGAGGTGATGGGGCAGATACCATATATGACTATAACGAGAGTTATAGTGGTTGGAGTGGCGGGAATGACACTCTGAAGTTTGCAGAGGGGATTAGTGCAGATGATATTCTCATAAAACAAGTAGGATCTAACTTAGTAGTAGCTCTGAAAGAAGATGGTAAAACATTCGATGAGTTGAGTGATAAGATCAGGATTACGAATTGGTCGTATAATGATCCAATTCACCCTGACTATCTTGAAACATGGCAGAATTATCATGCTCGCTTCGGGATTGATAACTTTACCTTTAGTGACGGTACCGCTTGGACAACGGCAGATATTATGGCACATATCGGGACGGATGATAATGATGTGATCTTTGGACTAGACGGAGCCGATACGATAGAAGGTGGCAAGGGTGATGATACGCTTTACGGGAGAGTAGGAGATGATACCTATGTCTTTAATCGCGGAGATGGGAAAGATACTATATATGATGCTTATCGTGATGGTAATGCAGGTAACGATACGCTGAAGTTTGGTGAGGGAATCACGCAGGATGACCTTGCTTTTTGGATGGATGGTGGTAATCTTCAAGTAGATGCAGGTAATGGTGATACAGTGACAATCAACTCTCAAATCAATCCAAACAATGCTATCGAAAAAATAGAACTTGCAAATGGTTCATACTTAACAAATATCGATCTTGAAAAGCTCATCGAAGATCTCAATCTATATACTTCAGAAAACAATATCACCATAAATAGTGCGGAAGATGTTCATAACAATGCCCAGATGATGAACATCATACAAAACGCTTGGAGAAATTCAGACAACACCGGTGGCGAGTACACACCTCCGATAGTTGTTGATCTCAATGGAGATAAAGTTACTTCCGTAGCTATGGAAGATGGCAATGTATACTTTGATTATGATGGGGATGGGATCAAGGAAAGAACCGCTTGGACACAAAGCGGAGATGCCCTTTTGGCAATGGATCTAAACGGTGATGGGATCATAAACAACGGCTCAGAATTGTTTGGAAACTATACCAAACTCTCTGATGGTACTTTCGCAAGTGACGGATACGCAGCACTTGCCCAATATGACAGCAATCATGACAATATTATCGATGCAAATGATAGTGCTTTTGCAAGTCTGAAGTTATGGAAAGATGTCAATAACAACGGGATCACAGACTCCGGAGAATTGACAAGCTTACAATTAAGCTCGATCACGGCGATTTATCTTTACCGAGAAGATGGTAGCACCTTTGATCAAGTCATAGAGGCTGGAAATATCATCTCAAATCAAACAAATTATACCACTCAAGATACCTCAGGGCTAGTGCGAGATATTTGGTTTCAAACAGATAGTAACGACACTATAACAAATAACGAAACATACATCAGCACCGATAAAGATGAAAGCTTTAGCGGAGGTGAAGGTAACGATACTTATATCATGAAACTAGGTGGCGGAAAAGATGTGATTGATGACAATGATCCTACCGGATTAGGGGTGGATACTATAAAATTTGCAGATGGTATAAGCCCAAATCAAATACTCGTAGCATGGGATCAAGCTACAAATGGATTATTGATCGGTATCAGGGAAAATGGTGACAATAGTACTGCTTTGAGAGACTTAGACAATCAAGTCGTTATAAAAAACTGGTTTGCAAATGAAGGAAAAATTGAAAAGTTTGAATTTTCAGATGGAACAGTTTTAGATACTGATTCCATATATAACAAGCTTTTAGCAGCAAGAGATAACGGTGAATTGACTGCTAGAGTTCTGCATAATGATGATACTTTAATAGGTGGCAGGTACAATGACGTACTATTTGGAGCAAGTGGCAATGAACTCCTAAAAGGCGGTGATGGGGATGATTATCTGAGTGGACAAGCAGGCGATGATAAGCTCATGGGCGGAAACGATGATGATACACTAAATGGAAACCAAGGTGATGATATCTTGATGGGTGAAAGTGGAGACGATTATTATATCTTTGAGAGAGGTGACGGACATGATATAATCATAGACAGTTCAGGTAACGATACACTGATGTTCGGCTCCAACATCACACGCCAGGATATTTTAGCAAAGATAGTAGGAGATGATATCATCTTTGGACTCAAAGAAGAGGGAAAAACTTTCGATGCGTTAAGTGATACGATCACTATAAAAAATTATGCTCAAAGTGGGTTTGAGATAGAAACCGTGCTCTTTGATGATGGTTCTGCTTATCATGTTGCGGATTTACTCAATCAAGCACCAATTTTGGAATCTGCAATACTGACAATCGATATGCAAGATATAAGAGTAATCGCAGATAGCTTTAAAGTAACTGATCCAGACAACGATCCCCTAAGCTACACCGTAAGAACAGCTCCGGCAAACGGCAATCTCACACTCAATAGTGATGGAACCTGGAGTTATGAAGCCATTGGAAATTATATCGGAGCTGATAGTGCTGTAGTTCAAATAGATGACGGTAACGGTGGCGTGGTAGAGCAAACCCTGAACTTTAATCTCAGAGTCTCAGCACCAAGTATCGATACGACTTCGTTTGGCTTGCAAGAAGATACGCCTTTGAGCGATAATCTTTCTATAACTAACCCAGTTGGTGGCGCATTGACATATGAGATTATAACGCCTTCGGCAAACGGAACCTTCAGCATCGATGCAAACGGAAATTACAGTTATGATCCAAAGCAAGATTATAACGGAGACGATGCCGTAATCATAAAAGTGACCAATGCATATGGTCTGAGTACAACAAGTACACTAAGCTTTGCAATTGAAGCGGTGAACGATGCTCCTGTAGCAAACATGGATAGTGCAACAACAGAGGAAAATACTCAACTAGTCCTTAATATAGTGGATATCTTGGCAAATGATACCGATGTAGATACCAATGATACGATGAATATCATCAATGTCGCTGCACCTGTGAACAGAGGAAATGCGTCTTTGGATGCCACAACCGGTGAATTCCTATTTGATCCGGGTAGTGATTTCGACCACTTGGCAGTAGGAGAAAGTGAGGAGGTGTCTGTTGCATACACTATTGCAGACAGTGCAGGGGCTACCTCTACATCAGAGATAATCATCACGGTTACCGGAACCAATGATCGACCAGTGCTGGAAACTCTAACTCCGCTTGAAACACAAGAAGATGCAGCAATGATTACCGGTATCATAACATCAACAGATGTGGATGATGGAGCAACAGCGACATATAGCACAACTGCAGCAATAGCAGGGTTTACTCTTAACAGTGACGGTAGCTACAGCTTTAACCCGGCAGACAATGCATACCAATCATTAGCAAAAGATGAAAGACTGGATATTACAATACCTGTAACGGTCACCGATGATCAAAACGCAACAGACAGTAACAATCTGATCATTACGGTGATCGGTACCAATGATGTGCCGACGGTTGAAAAAACAAGCGAAGCATTTACACTTACCAACATTCGTAACATAGATGGACAAGTAATCTCAAGTGATGTGGACGGTGATACACTCAATTACAGCGTTTCCACACAAGCTGAGCATGGAACAGTTAGTGTTGATGAAAACGGTAAGTGGACTTATAAAGTAGATGGTTACTATATGGGAGAAGATAGTGCAGTGATCACTGTAGATGATGGTAATGGTGGAACGATTACAAAGACTCTAAACTTTAATGCTTTGGTTTCGGCACCGACACTAGCTGATGTGACAAATACGCTGGATGAAGATACCAACATCAGTGATGCATTGCATGTAACCAACCCGATCGGTGGAGCCCTTACATATGAGATTATCGATAATGTTGACCATGGAGTATTTACGCTAAATCCAGATGGAACGTACTCTTATACTCCAAATGCCAACTATAATGGAGATGACATACTGAGTATTAGAGTCACCAATGAGTATGGACTCAGCTCTGTCGCTACGATTGATCTCAGCGTTACTCCGGTGAATGACGCTCCTGTCGTGAGTACAGATGATCAATCTTTCACCTTAACCAACATCCGTAACATAGATGGTCAAGTCGTTGCAAGCGATATAGATGATGATACCCTAAACTATAGTGTTCAAACACAAGCCCAACATGGGACACTCAGTGTTGATGAAAACGGTAAGTGGCACTATAAAGCAGATGGCTCTTATAACGGCGATGATAGTGCAGTCATAACCGTAGATGACGGTAACGGTGGAAAAGTGACTTCAACCCTGAACTTCACAGTCAAAGGGTATATCTATGAAGGTGAAGATCTTGTCATCGATGATAATGGTGAAGATACCTTAGTGATAAATACTATCAATAAAGATGATCTTGGATTCTCTCGTGATGGAGCGGATCTACAAATTAGCGTGCAAGATCAAAATACTATTATCTTGAAAAATTACTTTACTCATATCAATACAGGAGTCAATACCATCATCACAGCACAAGGAGCACTCGCCCTTTCACGAGATGTGATCAATGATTCACAATATGGTGGGTTTTTAGCTCTAGATTCCAATGATCACCTCATAAGTGGAGATGACTACAGTAATTGGTTGATTGGAAACAGAGGTAATGATATTGTATTTGCTGGGAAAGGAAATGACTATATTAGTGGTGGCGATGGAGATAATATGATCTTTGCAGGAGAAGGAGATGATAATATCAATACTGGCAGTGGAAATGATATGATATACGGTGATGATGGAAGCGATCAGATCTATGCAGGAGATGGCAATGATACGCTCATAGGCGGCAAGGGAGATGATACACTCTTTGGTCAAAGTGGGGATGATACAATATATGGTGGAGAGGGTAATGATACAATCTACAGTGATCAAGGCAATGATACCATAGCTGCAGGAGCAGGGGATGATTTCATAGATGGTTCTTATGGAAGCGATACCTACCTCTTCAATAAAGGTGATGGCAACGATACCGTAGTGGATACTTCCTGGTTTGGTAGCAGTGATGTCGATAAGATCGTGTTTGGTGCAGGTATCACTCAAGACAATCTTCAAATCATCAGAGATGACTATGATCTTGTTTTTAAAGTAGATGATAACGATTCGATGAGAGTTAAATACTGGTTTGCAAGCGATCAAAGAAATACTATAGAACAATTAAACTTTAGCGATGGTAGTACGCTTGATTTAAATGCAGTAAACTCTTTGGCTTTAACTTTAGGAAGTGATCATAATGATTGGATTAGTGGACTCAGTAATTTCGATGATCATATCTATGCCAAAGAGGGAAATGACTTCGTATACAGTTTTGCAGGAAATGACTTTCTAAGCGGAGGTAAAGGTGATGATTTCTTAGAAGGTGGCAGCGGTAGCGATACCTATGTCTTTGATCAAGGGGATGGACATGATACCGTTAACGAATGGGCATCTTGTGGAACAGATAGTGATGTTGATACGATCAAATTTTCTCAAAATATTACCCAAGAGGATGTGAGCTTTGCTCTTAACGGTACAAACCTCTTGATTCAGTATGGACAAGACGATATGATTAAAGTTACCAATACGTATAATGCCAACGCACCGATAGAACGTATGGAACTTTCAAACGGTAATTATCTTACCAATGTTGATATGAACTTGATCATACAACAGATGAGTGCCTATGGTAGTGAACACGGTATGGATAATATCACCAATAATGATATCCGAAACAATGCCGATCTCATGCAAATTGTAAGTTCGGGATGGCATAGCGCGTAGATGAGAAGTTTTATGATTCTTTGTACTGCACTCATGATCAGTACAGCATTGGCAGAAGAGCCAAGTTTACAAACAGGCTTGGCTCTTCAATCATCGTCTATGAGTTTTAGTGATTTGGTCGGTAGAGTTGAAGCAACATCACCAAAAATCTTGCAACAAAAGGTCAATACTGAGCTTTCAAAAGCAAAACTTGCACAAGTGACATCACAATACTATCCCACGATCAACTTGGGTGGAACCAGTGAGTACTCTCATAAATTTAAGGTAAGTGCAACACCTTCTTACATAGGTGATAGCAGCTTAACCCAAGACACTCAGTATCAAACATCATCAGTACTCAGTGTCAATTATGACTTGTTTCGCTTTGGGGCAACTTATCTTGGTGTAAAAGCTGCAAAAAAAGAAATTGTTTCTTCATTAGCAAATCAGTGTGTCGTGAGCGAGCAAGTGCTTTTGGAACTTTTAGATACTTATCAAAAAGCAAGAGTCGATACTATAAAGTTGAAATATTTGAGCCAGATAGAAAAGCTTTATGAGAAGATTTATAGCTCTGGCAAAAGATTACGAACTTATGGCTCTTTGAAACAAACGGATCTTTCAACCTATGCGCTCAATGTAGCTGATACGATAGAGAGTATTTCACAATTTAAAGAAGATAGAGTCGGCCTTATAGCCCATCTTGCGTATCTTAGTGGCGCTAAGATTGACGATACGGTCACGTTAGATCCTTTGCAAACTAAAACGATATATACAGCTCTTCCTCCTTTTGAAAAGAGTACCAAGGCCAGGCAAGCAAGAGCCGTGATTGAGCAAAAAACAGCTGAGCTTGAAGCTGAAGAAAAAAGTTACTTTCCTGTTTTCTCTCTTTATGGCAAATACGATTTCTACGGTTCAAGTCAGGATACTTTTTCTAATTCTATTGATAATTTGGAGAAAAATGGATATAGGGTGGGTTTGGCGGTATCTTGGAAGATCTTTGATGGCTTTAAGCGAGAAGCAGATATCAAAATAAAACTTTTAGAGTTAAAAAATGCAAAAATCTCGCAAGAAGAAGCGAAAAGAAAATATGAAGAACAAGAAAGGCAACTCAACTACCAGATTCACAACATTTCCAAGCGAGTATTGGTCGCACAAACGAGCACTGATACTTCTCATGAGATTGTTACTATGAGCACCAGATTGCATGCACAAGGTGAGGGTGACCAACTCCAGATACTAAAAAGCAAGGTTGCTTATTATCAAAATCTTTCTAAAAATGAAGTAGCAAAAGAGATGCTAGCAAGTGCAAAGATGAAGAAAGTTTTAATACTACGTAAGGAGAGCGAATGCACAGCGCATTAGTCGCATTGGAAATAGTCGGGCAATTAAATAAAACTGCGATTGATTCAAATTCGATCATTAAAAATCATGGCTTAGGGGAGAGCGAACCTAGTATTGAAAAGTTAGTTAACATAGCAAAAGAGCAAAGTTTTAGAGCAAGATTAAAATCTCTCACTCCATCGGAGATCGCTTCTTATCCTTTACCTTGTATTGCCCAAACCAAAGAGGGTTCGTATGTGGTGGTCTTGAAAATAGATAAAGAAAAAGAGACGATGCTGTTGTTTGGGGCGGGTAAAACAGAACCCTATGTGATGAGCTACGCGGATTTTTCCCAAAACATGAACAAAAGAGTCATCATACTCAAACATCGCGTACTTAATGATCAAATCAAGTTTGGATTTATGTGGTTTTATGTGGTTTTATAATCAACTGATGCATTACAAACAGATCGTAGGAGAAATTCTACTGGCATCCTTTGTCATGCAGCTTTTTGGTTTGGTGACGCCTTTGTTTACACAGGTGGTTTTAGACAAAGTCTTGGTGCATCACTCACTGAGCACCTTGAATGTCATCGCGATGGCATTTGGAGCTGTTATCATCTTTGAATTATTACTGAATCTCGTCCGAAATTATATCTTTATACACACTACTTCGAAGATAGATGCTAAATTGGGGGCAAAACTGTTTCGTCATCTCATTTCTCTGCCTTTGGTTTACTTTGAACACAGAAAAGTGGGAAATATCATCGCTCGAGTGAGAGAGCTCGATCAAATCCGAGAGTTTATTGCCAATAAGTCTGTCACATTGATCTTGGATATTCTTTTTTCCGGTGTATTTGTAGTCATGATGCTGCTTTATAGCGTGAAATTGACTTTTATAGCGCTGAGCTTCATAGGGGTAATCGCACTATTATACTTTTTTATTACACCGCAATTAAGAAAAAGATTGGAAGAAAAATTCCAAATGGGCGCACAATCCAACTCCTATCTTGTCGAAGCAGTGACCGGTATGCAAACCGTCAAATCTCTGGCAATAGAGGGTGGTATGCAAAAAAATTGGGAAAATTATCTGGGCAATTATGTCAATTCCGGTTTTAATCTCACCAATCTTTCCAATATACTCTCAGGTATCGGCAAAGCGTTGCAAAAGCTCATGACATTGAGTATCCTTTATGTGGGAGTAGGGTTAGTCATAGATGGGAAGTTGAGTGTCGGTCAGCTCATAGCATTTCAAATGTTCGCAGGGCAATTCAGTGGACCGATCATGAGACTCGTTGGGCTTTGGAATGAGTTTCAACAAGCACTGTTATCAGTCGATCGACTTGGTGACATCTTAAATACACCGGTAGAACAGACCAATCAAAAAGCAATCACACTCTCGAAGATCGAAGGTGCAGTAAAGTTCGATAAGATCTCGTTTCGATACTCAAATGAGGGTGCTCAAATACTCAAAACTTTGTCTTTAGAAGTGAGCCCGGGTAAAAGTATTGGTGTAGTAGGGCGAAGCGGAAGCGGGAAAAGCACCTTGACAAAGTTATTGCAAAGACTTTATCTTACAAATGAGGGCGCCATCTATCTAGATGGAGTGGATATAAGACATATGAACCCTTCCTGGCTCAGGCAGAACATTGGAGTGGTTTTGCAGGAAAATTATCTCTTCAGTGGTACCATAAAAGAAAATATAGCTTATACGATGCCAGGAGCTTCGATGGAGCATATCATCAAGATCACCAAGATTGCCGGGGCTCATGAGTTTATCAGTGAATTCCCTCAAGGATACGATACACTTGTAGGAGAGAGGGGTTCGTCTCTATCCGGTGGTCAAAAACAGAGGATTGCCATCGCTCGGGCATTACTTAGCAATCCAAAGATCTTGATATTTGATGAAGCGACATCTGCATTGGATTATGAATCTGAAAAGATCATACAAGATAATCTAAAAAATATCAAAGCAGGACGCACGACATTTATCGTTGCACATCGTCTTAGTACGGTTCGTACATGTGATGAAATTGTCGTGATGGATAAAGGAGAAATCGTGGAGATGGGGAGCCATGATGAATTAATGAAAAAGAATGGCTATTATAACTTCCTAGTTAGCCAACAGGAGCGATGATGTTTAAAATGTTCAAAAAAAGAAAACAAAATGATATACATGAGTTTCAGCCGCTCTTAGTTGAAATCGAAGACAGACCTCTTAACCCACTAGGCAGGAGCATCCTTTGGATCATATTGGCCGTGATGTTATTTGGTAGTCTGTGGCTTTTCTTTGCTAAAATCGATGTGGTTGTTAGTGCAAGAGGAAAAGTGATTCCTCAAGGAGAGATAAAAATCCTCCAACCCATAGAAAAGGGGATTATTACCAAGATTTTTGTTAAAGAATGTGAAAAAGTGCACAAAGGACAAGTGCTGATGCAGATTGATCCTAGTGTCACAAAAACCAGTCTTGAGTCAAAAGAAAAAGATATGAGCGTTACCAATATGGAGATTGCAAGATTAGAAGCATTGGTGAAGAATAAAAAGTTTCGTTATATCAGAGGTACAGATAAAACCATTTATGCCGAACAATATGATCAATATGAGCAGCAAAAAAACACATTTTCACAAAACATGCTGAAGATCAATATGAAAGAAGAACAAGCCGTTTCACAGCTAAATAGTGCAAAATCTGATGCAAAAAGAGTTCAAGATCTTTTAGACGTTAGTAAAGCGAGGCTGGAAAAGATGAAAAAAGTGCTTGATATTATTGCGCAAAACGATTACGAAGAAGTCTTGAAAAATATCCATAACTTTGAAAATCAGCATATGATGGCACAAAGTAAGATAGTTGAGCTTCAAAAGCATATTTTAGAGACCAAACAAGAAGCCAAAGTTTACAAATACCAAATGTATTCGCAATGGTTTAAAGATTTAACCCAAAAACAAAAGGAGAGGCGAGATCTCGTATCTCAAATCAATGCGATATCTTTTCAAAATAAAAAACAACAAATTATATCACCGACAGACGGACATGTTGGAAAACTACTCATAAATACCGAAAGCGGCGTCGTGACACCCGCTGAAAAACTTATCTCTATAATCCCGGAAAATGTCCCACTCATAGTCAAAGCCACCGTGTTGAACCAAGATATTGGTTTTATCAAACAAGGAATGAAATGTACCATAAAAGTTGACACGTTTAGTTTCCAAAAATATGGCTCATTTGATGGCAATGTGACAGCTATCGCTCATGATGCGATTGATGACAAGAAGTTAGGTCCTGTTTATGAAGTCAAGATCATGCCCAAACAAAAAGCATTGCTTGTAGAAGGAGAATACAAACCGTTAGAACCTGGTATGAGTGTTACTACAGAGATTAAAATAGGAAGAAGGAGAGTCATAGAGTTCTTTATCTATCCGCTAATAAAATATATGGACGAAGGATTGAGTGTGAGGTAATGAGGATAGTTATTATGAAATAAAAAAATTATAATAGTAGGGGGGATCTTCTAATTAACATCGAACTCAATTTTTTGTCAGGTTTTTAAGTGTATTATTTTGGAGTAGTTATATTTTTGATATTGACTATATAATTACTCCACCAATTCATTAAAATTTTTAATTCTTCAAAGTAGTTAGATTTATCTGTATAGGCCTTTTCTGTGGCATTTGCAGTTACATGATCTAGTGCTCTTTCTTTTACTTCAAGGGAACATCCATGTTCTCTCTGGAAAGTATTTGCCAAACTTCTAAAGGTTCCTCTAAAGCTATGAAGTCTTTGCTTTCTGTCTCTTTTGGCGTCGTTGAATCCCATCCTTTGTAAAGCTCGATTAGGTGTTTCTGGATTTATATGCAAACTTGTATTATGGTCACTTACAAAAATATACTGTTTATCTTCGCAAAAAAGCTCTTGCTCTCTAAGAATATTTGTTGCCTCTTGGCTTAAGGGAAGAGTGAAATCTGGTAGATTATGATCACTAACTTTCATTAACTCTCTTGGAATTGTAAGAGAGCTTTTTTCAAAATCTATGTACTCCCACTTTAGACTTACTAAGTTTGAGGCTCTTAGAGGAACATGTAACACGAATTTTAATGCATTTTTAGTACTATAAAACCCATTGTAATTATATAGAGCATCGATAAGTTCTCCAAGAACATTAAAATCAGTAATTTTTGCATAATGAGTCTTTTTAACTTTGGGTAGAACTACATCTCTATCTATGTTCCCTACGATATTGAATTTGCAGTATCCTTTCATAGTAGCATAACGCCACATTTTATCTAAATAAGTATAGAGTCTATGCGCAACAACTGGCGCTTGGATAGCTTTCATCTCTAATATTTTTACAATCTCTGGATGTTCAATTGATGATATATGCCTGTCTTTGAAGAAGGGAAGCACATCAGCTTGAAATAATCTAACTTTTCTCTCAAATGTAGTGGTTGCTAAACTTTCTTTTTGCTTTTTAATCCATTCGTAAAATACATCTTCTAGCTTGCCATTTTCTTCATAATTGGATTCAATTTTCAATGTTTTAAAGTAATCTATAGGATCAATTCCTTTAAATATTAACGCTTTATACTCATCCCTCTTATCCCTGGCATCTTTTAGTGATACAGTTGGGAACGTGCTAAAAGATGTTTTTCGTCTTTTATTTTTTGTTGGACTTTGATAATAGAATTCCCAGCTTTTAGTCCCATCTGGTTTAACTAACAACTGTAAACCTTTTCCATCTGATAATGTGTAAGCTTTTTCTGCTGGTTGTGCACTTTGTATTTGCTTAATATTTAAAGGAGTTGAAATCTTTGGCATAATGTAACATCCTCGCGTAGTATGTAATTATGTAATACATTTTGTAACATAAAAAATTGGACTTTGTTGGAGTATTCTAGAGTATATTAGATTATAAATAGCTTTAATATCCTGATTTTATGGGGTTATTAGACTTTATTAGACTTGTTTAGATTAGATATTGGCGAGAGGGTGTAGGAATCGAACCTACCTCCAGATAGTCAACTACCCAGACATCGGGTTTGAAGCCCGTACTGCCCACCAGGGTCAGATACCCCCCTCATATTTCGAATTTTAGCAGAATTTTTGTAAAGAAAAGCTTACCTCTCTTTTATAGATTTTATTTTTCCATCATATCCAGCTTTTTTGATAGCTCCTAAGAGCTCTTTTTCTGAGGCAATGGTATCATCAAAGATGACAGTTGCTTGTCGTGTGTTGAGCAAGACTTTGGCTTTTTGTATGCCTTTGGTGTGTTTGAGACTC
Source organism: Sulfurospirillum sp. 1612 (assembly GCF_036556685.1). Classification (NCBI taxonomy): domain Bacteria; kingdom Pseudomonadati; phylum Campylobacterota; class Epsilonproteobacteria; order Campylobacterales; family Sulfurospirillaceae; genus Sulfurospirillum; species Sulfurospirillum sp. 1612. The sequence goes on along the minus strand of NZ_CP140614.1, from coordinate 2,142,767 downwards.
TTTTTGATGGCACTCGTGCAAAGCGGACAGGTCATGCCTGAAATATCGATGATGGCGACTTTGCTAGCAGCAAATGAGAGTGAGACGAGGGTAAGGAGGATGAGGATTGATTTCATGATTTACTCCAATATATAATTGACCCAATAGGGATAGGTGATGAGGATTGCCACAAAAAACGTACCGATACCAAGATAAAGTTTGTAATGCTTGCACAGCATTGTGGCACAGATCCGTCTCTCTTTTGTTCTTTTTAAATAATCATACCAAAGATAGATGATGATGAGAACAGAAAAGAGCGAAAAGTACAGATGATAGGGTGCAAAAATTTGTAAAAAAGACAAGGACCCCATACTCACGCCAAAAATCAAAAACAAAAGTGGTGCGAGACAACACGTGCTTGCTAAGAGCGCTGAGATCAGTGAGCCGATAAAAAGGGCATAAAAAGAGCGGTCTTTTTTGGTTTCATCGAGCGCTCCTTTGTAGCCTTTGACTAATCTCAATACCGTCATCTCTTTGGTTTTTGATGTAACGTGACAAAAGATACCTTGTTTTTTTGCAAATCTTTTGACATTTTCTATAGAAGAGTAAGAGTTTAGTTCCACATCGAGCAGGTCATCATCGGCGAGCTTTTCATAGGCTTCTTTGACTTGGATGACCGGCATCGGGCAGGCTAAATTCTTACAATCTATAGCGTGGTTCATTTGATTTCTTGCGATGTTATCTTATATGCAAATGTTTTTGGTGAGTAGTAGTTGAGTGTGTCACCATCGGCTTCTGCATAAGGATATCCCAGCATATTGAGTGGGAACTGTGTTGGTTTTGGACTGAGTATGAAATCTCTCGCATGATTGAATCCGACCCAGTTCATCTCCCAAGAGTGAAGGTATCTTGAGGTGAGTTCTTTGACTTTTTTGTCATCGTATTTTAGTTTTTCGACAAGTTCAAGCTTGGTGATGTCTGCAGGATCACTTGGTATCCATCCCGCCCCTGGGATGTAGTATTCGGCACGACAATGTTGCCATGATGAGATAGTGGCAAAGCCTTTATCATCAGATTTTCCGAGTGCTTTTGAATATTCTGATTTGCCAAGACGGATGCCGAAAACCTCACGTGCCGGGATGCCAGAAGCACGAAGTAGGGCGACAAAAAGGGAGCTGATATCGGTACATTTACCGCCAAAATAGCCACTTTTTACCATCTTGCCAGCATCGCCGACACCACAACCGAGAACTTTTGGGTCTCTAAAAGTGGTATAAGTCACCCAGTCATAAATCGCTTTGACTTTATCAAATCGGTCGGTTTTGTTTTTTGTTAGTTTATCTGCTAATTCTTTGAGTTTACCGGTTGTTGGGATGTGTTCGGTTGGCTCTAGGTACATTTTGACGCCATCAGGAATGGGAAGATTTTCGCTACTTGCTTTTTTGATAAATTTCAAACCGACTTTTCGGTACGTCGTTTCGATTTCCATCTCTATGTGTAGGGTTTTTTTGGTTTCGCCTTTGTCCCAGCTTGCATAGAGTACTTTTGCATCGTATGGATTTTCTTCATTGATGTTATAGTCGTTGTAATCGCCGCTGAATTTTAGAAATTTCACCTTTTGGTAGTCGCTGTCATAAGGAATCGGATTCCAGAGTTTTGCCGCGAAATTTTTTTCATCATATTTGATGTCAAAATCATAGATGACTTTAAATCTTCTGCTGTTTTCATTGGCTAGAAGTTGATTTGGCAGTATGGAAACTGCACCCAATGTTAATGCCGATGTCTTTAGAAATTCTCTTCTTTTCATTAAAAGTTCCTTGGAGGATATTTTACATGATTGTAGAGACAAGGAGCGTGAGGACCTATCAAAAGTGTCACATTAATGTCGGCTCAAGCCTTGAGCATCATGCAATTCTTTTGTAATATTATCCTAAAATTATAAATTAGACCTGAATAAGATTTGATTATAAAAATCAAATCTTATTTAAGTGCTTTATTTTCCTTTAGTATCTCGAGAAAATCGTTGGTTTTCCAGGCTCCGGGGTATGCGTTGAGAAGCTTGCCATCAGGTGAAATCATGAAGAAACTTGGTGTAATTTTTTGGTAATGTTTTAGCAAAAGCGGTGGCAATTTTATGTGTTCTATATCGACTTGTTCAAATATAAAATCCTTTTTGATTGCCTCTTTGACACGCTGCTTTGAAAAGACATCTTTTTCCATTCGTTTACAAAAATGACACGTTTGGGACATCGCTTCGACGAGAAGAATCTTGTTTTGACGCTTTGCTTCATCGATTAGTGTGGGCAAATCGAGTGTACCTGAGAAGTTTTTTCTAGGCTTTGGATGTGCTAAGAGTCGCATCTTGCGATAATCATAAATATAGTCAACAATATTAGCGATTTCTTTCTCACTGACTTCTCCCTTCATACTCTCTTTTTTGTCATAATATTTGATAAAATCGGGCTCACAAATACTGTTGTTGATATTGGGATGATAGAGATAATCTTGCAAGTAAGACTCCATTTCCATCTTTTGCATAGCCGGATCACTGCTATCCCCGATATGTGTGGGACTGTCTTTCATCGCATACGCAATCATATTGACGGTGGGAGCGGTGAGGTGAAGCATCGAGTTGTGATCTTTATAGAAGTTTTTCTTTAAAATTTTTGCTGAGATATAACCTCCATGGCATGATGCACATTTTTTGGCAAATATGGCCTTTCCTGTTTTATAATCTGCATTCAAATGGCTTGCCAATAAAACCGCAAAGACCAATACAAATATATTTCTCATGATGGTGTTCCTACTAATATGGTGATACATCAATCCAACCATCGGCGACACGCTCAATTGCTTCGGCAATACCGATTTGTACATAATCTACACCGCTGATAAACTCATCTTTATGCCATCCCATCGTGTCCATTGTATTTTTACATACGACAAACCGAATCGTATCGTATACCATCAAAGATTTGATGCGTTTTAATATCTCTTTATCGTAATCTTTTCGCACGGCTCTAATGCCATTGGCATAGAAGATGATTTCGATATGCAATGCTTCTTCTGGATATCCTTTGAGGACATTGTTGACAGCATTGAGTATGTGGTTGACTTTTTCGGTGTTGCTGTTGTTGACCCGAATAAGCCAATGCCTTGGATTGTCGAAAGATGGTGCATTTTCTGCAAAATCAATTTTTGCAAATGCAAACGTCGCGATAAGTACAATAAGTAGCAATTTTTTTATCATGGTTCCCTCCCTTTATTGCCATTCTAATTGATCAAAATAATTTCGTGCATTTCTCATATATAATTCGTGGTAATGAGGTATCTTTTTAAATGCATCTGTGTGGATGTTTTTGTCAAGATCCGCAGGATCGATATCTTTTTCATAGGCTGCTTTGACCTGTTGACGTAACATCAGCAAATAATCAAGTGTCATTTTATAAGAGTGCGCATCGTATTCACGCCCATGTCCCCCAAGGACAAATTTCGCTTTTTTGTCTTTAATGAAATTAAGAGCCTTAATCCATCCCTCCATCGAGCTATCACTAGCATAGTTGACAAATCTCCCGTTGAATACGGTATTTCCTGCAAAGATAAAACTATCTTTTGGACTATATACAATCATATCAGCAGGAGATTGTGTCGCCTTAGATGGTTTGTAAACAAATAGCGATTTTTTGTCGCCTTTGATGGTGTATTCTTTATCTACAAGAATGTCAGGATTCACAACTTTTGTATTTTCTATCAAATCTTTTGGAAAGTGTTTCAAAATTCTATCATAAACACTTTTGTGCGTTTTGATAAGAGCCGGTACATTGCTCGCCGCGATGATTTTCACGCCCTTTTCTTTGAAGTAAGAAGCCCCCAATAATCTATCATCATGATAGCTTGTAATGACGACGTATTTGATTTTCTTATTTGTAGATTTTTCGATGTATTGATTGAGCTCTTTTGCGAAATTATAAGTGGCTCCAGCATCTAGAAGCACCAAAAAATTTCCCATGTTGACATAGCAGACATTAGAGACAAAGCCCTTGTTTGATTGTAGAGGCGGGTTATAATCTCCAATGACACAACTGATGTCTTTGTCTATTGTGATTGGTTTGAAAGCAAAAAAATTTGCAAATAAAAAAATTGGTAATACCAAGATAAAGGTGATTTTTTTCATCGTTTTCCTATGTGTATGTGAAGGTCTTAGCAAGAATAAATCTTGCTAAGATAGTTGTACTATTTACCGTACAAGGCCAATTCAATCCCTGGATTGTTTTTGACACCGATGATATCGGGAGTCTCTAACTTCAAGTTTTTGATATGCTTATGGTCTTCGAGATATTTTGTCACAGTCTCCCAAACTGGCTCACCTGTTGAAGCGCTTCCAACAGTAGACCAACCGGCAAGTTTATAACTTTTGTCCGCTTCGATTTTATGTCCTGAGCTTAGTTGAAGATTGGTAATTCTATGTCCAATGGTTTTGATAGGATCAATCGTATAAGAAAGACCACCGGTTCGTACCATATCCCCACCTTGTTGTAAGAATGGATCTTTATTAAAGAGGTTATCTGCTACATCTTCTAAGATGGCATGCAAATCTTTCCCTTTTACTTCTCTGACATATGTTTCAGGATAGGTCATAGAGGTGTGATTCATCAAATCATCAAAGGTAATGGCTTCACCTGGTAAGACGGAAGTTCCCCATCTAAAGCCCGGAGACATAGAGATATCTGCACCTTTAACTTCCCGAAGAGCGTCACAAATGATTTGATCAAATGTTCCGTTAAAGTTTCCTCTTCTATAAAGAAGCTCATCGGTTGTTGCTAGTGGTTTTGTGAGTTTATCCAAAAATGGTGCTCTGACATCTTCGATGTATTTTTTCATCTTAGGGTCTTCAGGAATCAAGTCAGAGAACACTGGCAATAGTGTAAATCTAAAGTCATGTACTTTTTTGCTCTTGATATCGATATCAAGTACACCGATAAACTTACCGTTAGAACCAGAATTAATGACGTGTGTGACGCCTGATCTATTTTTAACCGGTACCGCTTCAGGCACGGCATCATGAGTATGACCACCTAAAATAAAGTCGATACCACTAACGACTTCTGCCATTTTCTTATCGACATCAAATCCGTTATGAGAAATGACGATAACCGCATCCGGTTTTTCTTTAGTGCGAACACTATCGACAAGTTGTTGCATTTCATCCGGTTTGATACCAAATGACCAATCTGGTATAAATCTTTGTGGATTTGCAATCGTTGTATATGGGAATGCTTGTCCGATAACGGCAATTCTATTGTCTCCCATTTGTTTCATGACATACGGTTGAAAAGCTCTACCGCTGTCTTCATCATACGCTTCGACACCGTTCATCAATGATTCTTCTTTGACGAAGACATTTTGTGCAACGAAGTCTGCTTTGAGTGCTTTGATATTTTCTAAAATCTCTTTTTCTTTATAAGTAAATTCCCAGTGTCCTGTACAAACATCAACACCAAGAAGGTTGATAGCCTCAACCATATCTTTACCACGAGTATAAAGAGATGTTGCACTTCCTTGCCATGTATCACCACCATCTAAGAATAGTGTTTTATCTGCACCAAAACTATTTTTGAGATGATCGGTCAATGTTTTGATATGCGCAAAGCCACCAATTCTGTGGAATCTTTTTGCATTGTCTACGTAATTGACACAGGTCATCGCAAATGCGGCTCTAGTGTCGGGTTTGATACCATAATGTTTCAAGAAATGGCTCCCCACGATGTGAGGAGGCTTTCCGAAATTTGAGTCAAATCCAAGATTAACACTTGGTTCTCTAAAGTGTACCGGCAATAGTTGAGCATGACAATCTGTCATATGCATAAATCTAGCATTTCCAAAATTTTTGATCTTATAGTAGTCTTCAAGACTATTGTAATCTCGAATTTTTTCATGTGATTTAGCAAACAATTGGGAAGAACCCAAAAGTGACATCATGTATAAAAATTCTCTTCTATTTAATGAACTCATCGTTGTCCTTTGTTATTGTGGTACTGTTTGTCGCCAAGTTTTTTCATATTCTCTTGACTCAGCCATGGCAGTTTCTGCCTGATAAATCGCTTCTTTTGCTAGTGCGATTGCTTTTTTCTCATCTGATTTTTTAAGCATCGCTTCTGCTTTAACGATCAAACTTTTTGTCTCTTTCCAAGCGACATCTTCATTATGCGCTTGGGTATATTTCATTTTTGCTGTTTTGATCAGTTCTTGAGCGCTAGCCCCTTGATTACTTGAGTTCATTTGTGCACAACCTGAAAATAAAAATGCAGCTGCTGCGACTGATAAAATTAATTTTTTCATTTTAGCTCCTTTATTTTCTTGTGTCAGGGCCGTTTAATTTCAGACCGTTTGACATATAGGTTAAGAAATACTCAAGATCTTTAAGTATTTTTGATTGCAACTTAGGTTTTTCAGAACCAGTATCTCTAACACAACCAGAAAGTCTTCTTTGAAGTGTTCCAAGTCCACCCCATTTGATTCTATAAACTGGCATGTGAGTGACTTGACCGAGTGTTGGACTGAGCGCTTCTGCTCTAATTCTTTGGCCTGAACCCAAAACGTGACATTCTTGACAGCTAAGAGCTAGATATCCTCTTTGTTTGTAAAATTCTTTTTTACCTGCTTCATATGCTTTTTCAGCTGCAGCATTTGGAATTTTTACATCGATGACTTTACCTCTTGATTCGTAAGCGATGTATGCAATAATTTTTGCGATATCACCTTTACCGTATTTGAGAGGTTTTTCACCATTTTTTACACGACATTCATTGATTGCTTGACCAATAGTAATGACTTCATTTCTTTTTGTGTCAAAGTAAGGATAATTTTGTTTAATAGCCGGACTTGGAAAACAACTTGAGTATGTTTTACCATTTGCAAACGGCTTGTTATACAATTCTTTTCCTTCATCCAACGGTATGTCGTATGGAGGGAATGCATTGATCTCTTCTAATTGTTCTTTAGTCGGTCGATACCAAGCCGCCGTACCATCTTTGAAATCTTCCAATTTTACAGGATAGATGTAATTTTTTTTGATTTCAGCGTCACTGACATACGGAAAGTATTCAGCTTTGTTTTTCAACGGATTTTCAAACTTTTTTAAAAAGAATTTTTGCATCGCAAGTCTATCTTTTTCTGCTTGAGTGTTAAACGTACCCGCATACAAGAGGCTACCCAATGTAACGACTGCTATAGATGTCTTTATCAATTTATCTAACATGTTGTCTCCTTGTAATTCATAACTTGGTGTAGCTATTTTAGTTTAATATCTGCTTTTTCTGATGCTCCTGTGTTATCAACCCATTGAACAGTAATCACATCACCTTTTTTTGCTCCTTTGTAAGCAAATTTGATGTATGGATTTTTTGAAACTGCTGATGTTGGATACATATCATAGACCAATCTTGAACCCGCTTTTGCTGTAAGGTGTGTGATGAATTTCGGTGGCTTTTTACCTCCGGCAATTGATCCTGGACTCATTGGATGTTTTACAAGTAATTTTACTGTTGCTATATCATTTTTTGCTTTTGCTATTGCTTTTATTCCCATATTGTTTTCCTTTTATTTATTTTAATGTTTTTTGTGTGTGCAATAAAATGGCATCAACCGCCACAACCACCCACAGTAACTTTGACTTGTTTTGTCATAGAAAATAGTTTACCGTTTGCATCTTCAACCACCAAGATCACTTTACCTGTTTTTCTCATTTTGATTCTTGTTGAGAATTCAGGAAGTGTGCCCTCTGGAATTTCCCAAGCGACGGCTAAAGGTCTAGGATTTCCATCAATGATTACTGACATTGTTTTCACATTTGGAATCGTAGTAGAGACAGTAACAGGAACAGCAGCGCCGTTTTCAGCAATATCAGGAACTTTTAGGTTCACTTTGTCATTTTGTGTTGTTGTTGATGTTCCATATAAATCTTTTAAGGCACTCTCTGTTGTTGTATCATCAAATGCTTTTGGATTTGTTTTTAGTAAATCTGCCTTAGAGACGGTTTGTATTGCAGCCACTGCTACAGCTGAGATCCCAAGACCTATAAATTTTCTTCTTTCCATATTTTCTCCTTATTTTGTTTTAGTTGTAGCTTGTAAATAGGCTACGAGAGCATTAACTTGCTCTTTTGATATTTTGTGATTTCTGCCCATTGGAGGCATAATTGTTACTGGGTTTGTTTTGTTCGGATCCCAAATTTTCTCAAACAAATATTCTTTTGGATATTTATCCAAGTTTGCCAATTTTGGTCCTAAGTTTCCGGTTTGAGGGATATTATTATCACCTTGAACGGAATGGCAAGCCAGACAATTTCCTAATTTTTTTGTTACAAAAACTTTTCGCCCTTCTTTTATCATTGCACTCTGATCCGCTGCAAATACTGCAGTTGAAAATAGAGATGAAACGATTGCAACTGCTGCGATTTTCTTAATCAAATCCATGTTGTCTCCCTTTTTGAATTTATTTACTTTTTTCTAGCATATATCTGACCGCATCTTTTACGCTGTCATCACTAAGCGATGCATCTCCTCCTTTTGGTGGCATGGCATTCAATCCATTAATTGCATTGGCAAATATGGTTTTTACGCCTTGCTTTGAAATTTTTGCCCAAGCCGCTTTGTCTCCAAAGATTGGGGCACCGGCAATACCTGAACCATGGCAACCCGCACAAGTATTTTCATAAACACTTTTCCCGATTTGTGCCGCTGTTTTTTTGACTTTTGGAGGGAAATAGTATCTTCCATCACCAAAGCCTGGATCGACTTGTGTCGCATCGGTTTTGATGTGCATTACTGTCATCATAGATGGTTTGATACAATCTTTCATACAACGTGTATTGTGAGTATCTGGCTTTCTAAGATTATTGTATTCAAATCCTTTTTCATTAGGTAAATGTACTGCTTTGATGAACTTTCTATCAATGACAGTGTCGTCTTCAATATCTTTACCGTTTACTTGGATTTCATTAAGTTGTAAAATATATCCAATGATTCCATATACTTCACTATTAGTCAATGATTTAGGAGCTGATAGTGGCATCGCTGTTTGGATATACCAATAAATTGGTGCAATATATGGCAAGTAGCTACCGATTGTTTTCAATGGACCTGGATCACCACCGGTTTTTGGATGGAGTGTTAAGGTACCGATTCCACCTGCTAAGACAGGGAATCTATCAACACCTTCACCAAAGTCACCATGACATGAGGCACATTTGTTTTGAAATACTTGCGCACCCTCAGCCACAGTCATAGACCCATCAGGGAGTCCTTTTCCATCTGGTCGAACATCAGTATTCCAAGCTTTTAGTGTCGCTGCTGAAGCTTTTTTGCCCAGCGCAAAATTTTTGCCGCTAAATTGTGATTTGTAAACTTCTTTTACATTAATAACGGGATTCAAGATAATCGCACCATCAATACCGATTTTTTGACCTTTTTTATTTGTCGTAATATCAGGATATGGATAGTGATTTGGATCAGCTGGCGTATAACTTAATTTTGCTGCATATACAGATGATGTCACTAATAATGCAGAACTTGCCAATAAGATCATTTTAAGAGTAGATTTGTACATCGTTTACCTCCCCGTTACTTTTTACTTCCCAGGTTTGGATAGCATTTCTATGATATACAGCCTCTTTCCCTCGTGCTGCGATTAATTGTCCCGCAGTTGGTTGGGTATATCCCGTATCATCGGTTGTTCTACTTTGTAGCATCATCGGTTTTCCGTCCCATTCTACTTCTGCTTCAAATCTCGTGACCGCTTTCGGTAAGACAAGAGAGGTGAATCTTGCTGGTTTCCAGTTAATACCACCATCAGTAGAAATGTCAACATGTGTGATGGTTCCTTTTCCTGACCATGCAATACCTTGAACCATAATCATACCTTTTTTGACGCCTTTCAAGTCACGTTCAGGGCAAGGGTATGTGATGACTGAATTGGCTTCCATAGACCAGTTATACATCAATGCATGACCATCAGCTTCGAGCATAGTGTATTTAGTACTCTCTTCTCGAACCATCCAAGATTTTGTATCAAATTTCAATCGTTTGAGCCATTTGATTTGAAGTACCCCTTCCCAACCTGGGAGGAATAATCTGACGGGATAGCCTTGTTCTGGTCTGAGTGCTTCACCGTTCATGGCGTAAACAAGCATCGCATCATCGAGTACTTTTTCTATTGGAATACTTCTACCAACACCAGCAGGATCTGATCCCTCAGGGAACATCCATTTTGCTTCAGGTTTCAATCCAATATCATCAAGTATGACTTTCAAAGGAACCCCGGTCCATTCAGAACAAGCGAGCATTCCGTGTGTTGCTTGAAGTGAGTTGATTCCTGGTCCTCTCCATTCCATACCATTGTTAGCGGCACATTCAAATGAATGAATCACACTAATACTTGGATATCTTTTGATGTCTTCTAGAGTAAGAACAACTTCTCTATCTACAAGACCGTGAATCAAAAGTCTCCATTCCAATGGATTGATATCGACAACACCACCATGACATCGTGTAAAATGTAGACCATTTGGTACGATGATACCTTTTAAATCCTGCCAAGGAGTAAAGCTGACTGATGCTTTTTTATCGGCTGTAAGCCATGGCACCATTCTTCTGACGACATTTTTCTCATATTTTGATGGAACGCCGTAAGGGTTTGCATTTACATCTCTACCCCATTTAAGACCCCATTGAGGGTTGTTTGGTGGTAGATTTTTAGGATCTACGTGATCTTGCGCATACAATTTTGAAGCGCCTACACCACCTAAAGCAGCTGCTGCTGTCACAGAAAAGAAAAACCCTCTTTTTAAAAAGTTTCTTCTGCTCTCTTTAGGAATCTCTTCTAAATCTCTAGCAACTTCTTGTACTAATTCTGTCGTAGAGGAAGAAGAATTTTTGTTTTGTTTGATTTCCTTCAATTCTAACTCCTTTAAAATATCCAATACTACTAAAAAAGTTAAAGTAGCATTGAAATCAACACAATTTTGTCATTATTTAACTTAAGCAAACATTATAGTGTGAAATATTTTTTTTTGAAATAGTTTATATTATTCGTCACTCAAATTGCTTGTTTTTAGGAGTATCCCTCAGAAATAGGATATTTTCACTACTATTTTATAGTGTTAAGTATTTTTATTTATTCTTTAAAACGTTACGAAAAGTAGCAAAATTTTTTCTTTTTTTCTTTTTATAATAGGACTATATCGATAATATAAATAAGTGAAATTTATGACTTGGTAATTTTTTGTTGACCAAAATATGGCCTGAAAGTGCCTAAAAGAGATTAGGTTGGAGGGTTGTTATAAAAAAATATTTAAAAATAAAATAAACTTTAACTTATATTTTCCCTTTATATGCTAAGGAAAATTTTATTTTTGATAAATAAAAAATAAATGCTTAGATTGGTGACATTAATAATAATAAAAGAGGATAATTTTTACACCAATGTAGAGATTTTGTGATTTATGATATTTGCAAAATATGTGCCATATTGTCTCATGAAACCTCGATAATATAGGCATTTTATTTCTTCAAAAGAAAAATATTTCTGAGTCATCAACAAATATTATCATGATGTAAAAATAGACGATAAAATGATGCTAATTGGTGATTAAAGTCTTTCTTTTTTTCGTCAATTTATCCCCCTTATGAGAGCTTTTTTGAGCAAAATGAGTGCTTTTTCTTAATTTTTTATTAAAGTTCTTCTCTTGCTGATTTTGTATATCATGATAGTGTTTTTAGAGGATAAAGGAGTGTTTTTAAGAGCTTCTGATGAGAGAAATGGAGCCTGATGTAAAGGAAGCAAAAAAGAGGCACAGAAGAGGGATACGCGAGTGCTTCTGTGCCAGATAGTGTTTCTGCTCCTAACCCTCATACTCTGATAAATCAATACCCGATTTACCAGGAGCTAAGATATTGTTAGGGTCAAGCGCTTTTTTGAGTTTATGAAAGACATCTTTGATGACCGGTCCATACGTGTTTCCTACTTCTGTCATGGCACCACTGTGCGTACGGTAAACTCCATAACCAAGCTTTGCAAACTCTTGCACGAGTTCAATATAACACTCTTTGGCTCGCTGCATCTCTTCAGGGTCATTTCTATTATAAAGCAAATCGACGATGTGGTGCATGTCTCTCCACCCGACTATAAATTCACCGACATAATCAAAACCATATTTGTGCATAATCTTGGTCGCTAATTCTTGTTGTATGAGTGTGTGTTTTCCCTCAGCCGGAGCAACCGGTGCAAACCACATACTACCGCCACCGCCTTTCCAATTGTAAAGACTAAACTCTTGGAGTGTCGGGTCTCCTCTCATAAGTTTGGCGCGATATTTGAAGATGGGATCTTCTCCTAGTTCTTCTTCGGTATAGAATTTCGCTTTTTTATTATTAGCAAATACAGATTGAACGATTTTCCAATTGTGTTCAATAGAAGCAGGGTCACCATACAGTGCGGCATACACATTCCATGCGCCCATGTTTTTATCTTTTTGAAGTTTTTTCAACTCTTTTGCCGTGATGTATCCGGGGCCTTGGTGGTAGTCGCTTCTATTGGCGACTGAAGCCGCTTCATAACTGGTGTTGGCAATCGTAAAGGCATTTGGAATGATATTGGCGATTCGTAGCGGTCTTAGCGTATCAACAATTTCGACAATATCCGAGTCATTTGGAAAGGAGATACAAAAGGGTTTAAATGCCGGTGGTTCTGGCATCAACCAAAATCCCATCTTGGTACAAATTCCATAATTTGATTGAGTGAAAATCCCATCTAGTGTTGGTCCAAACCCCCATTTAAATACTTGCCATGAGTTAGAATTTTCGATGCCACCCATACCGGTACGTAGGACTTGACCATCAGCTAGAACGATTTCCATACCGCATTGAAACATAAAATGTTCTCCATAAGGAGTATAACCAACACCCCGGTCCATAGTATTACCCACCGGTCCGACGATGGCACTAGGTGCGGGACAACTTAACCATAAACCCAGTTTGTGCTCTTTGATATAATCGTGTAGCATTTGGTAGGTGACACCGGGTTCTACTAGGGCATAGCCTAACTCTTTATTGACTTCGATGATTTTATTCATGCGACGTAAGTCCATCAGTGCCGTACCGGCTTTAGCTGGCATGGCGCTACCATAACCAAAGTTTTTGCCCGTAGAAAAGGTCCAAATCGGTATTAAGTATTGGTTGCAAACTTTCAAAATGGCTTGAATTTCTTCCACACTATGCGGTACGAGCACGGCACTTGGCATATGATTTTTTTTCTTGATGGGGACCAAGACTTTAGTATAAGGTGTTAGCTCTTCTGAACTGATAAAAACATTTTCATCACCTAAAATTTTCTTAAACGCTTCGATTGCTTTTGTAAAAGTCTCTTCTGTGACTCCTTTTGGGAGGGATAAGTATTTAGACATACTGTTTTTCCTTACTAATAGTTGCTAGAAATGAGATAAGATTGGTATGACCTTGTTCATCTCGTGAAAGGGTGAGCTCGTCAATATGATTGAAAGTTGAGCACGAAGTAGGGGCACTAGTACCACTGAGGATATGACCGCTTAAAAAAGCCCATTGATTGCTTTGGTCTAACGTTCTTTTTGCATTTGAAATAACGTTCGTTGCCGTGTGCGCTGTTGTAATATGGTGTCGGGTACCGCTATGACTCACTTGGTGAAAGATTTCTGCTTTGAGATTGATACCATGACTTTGAAAGTAGGCTAAGGTAAGTTGATAATCCGCTTCACTCAAAAGCCCCGTGATGGATGTCATAGTTCCACGTTTTAAGTGGGTTATCATGAGCGATGTAAAGGTGTGATAATCATGAAGAATATCGATGTATTTCACCTGGATGTTTGTCGTATTTGCCTGTTTCATACCCTCTAAAAATGCTGATGCATAAGGAGTATGATTGAGAAGAACCAATGCTTTTTGCTGTTGGTTTTGTGTTGCATGCAAATGAGAACCAAGTGCGATAATAGCCGGTGTCACCAATGCTCCTTTGAGCACAGATCTGCGTTTTGTATCGACCGTTTTCATTTGATTTTTCCTGTGGCCAAACCGTGGGCTAAGTCTCGCAACGTGGCATCATCAATTTCCGTTTTTCGAAATGCTGGCATTGCATTGAGCCCATGTCGTACAACTTGTATGATGTTGTTGGTACGAAATGCGACGGCATCATCAGGAAATTTGATTTTGACACTATCGGGACCGACTCCGATATTGTGACAATAAGCACATACTTGGGTGTAAGCTTGTTGCCCATCTTTCCAATATCTCTCACTCGCTACAGATGGAGAAACGCCTAAAAATATTAGACTGGCCATCGCTAGGAGTCTCATAGATTTATATTGTTTTTGCATAAAATCTCCTTTTAAGATTAGCGGTTTGCAAACCGTTAAAAAATTATAAGGAGAATTAATCGCAAAAAAATCGCAATGATTAAAAAATATTATTGATGAATCTTGTAGCCACTACCGCTTGTATTGGTAATCATCCCCTCTGGAAGTTTCAACCGAAGGCGAAATAAAAGAGAGCGAAGCGCTGCATAACCGGCGGGATAATCATTCCAAACAGCGGTTTCTATCTGTTCAATTGAGGTGACATGCCCGACATTGGCACAGAGCGTATCCATGACTTTTTTCTCACGTTGTGTGAGCGGGATAATCGTCTCTCCATTATAAAGAGATTTTTCTTTTCTATCAAACATATAACCATCTTTGAGCGCGACGAGTTGGGAGGCGTGTGTCGCATCCTTTTTAATTTTTGTTTTTAACGAATCATTGAGATTTTTAATTTTGTTCAATTGATCTTTTTGCGCTTGGTCTTGGCTAAAGCGTTGTAAGGCAATCTCTATATTGCTTTGTAAGTCCGTCGCTTTAAAAGGTTTGACAAGATATCCATAAGGAGAACTCTCTCCTGCTTGAGCGATGGTTTGAAGCTCAGAATTTGCAGTAAGAAAGATGATGGGAATCGCATATTTTTTGTTAATGATTTTGGCAAGTTCAATACCGTTGTCGCCATCTTTTAAAAAAACATCCATTAATATGAGATCAGGAGTAGCTTTCTCTAATAATTCGAGTGCTTTTTTAATATTTGTGGCGATACCTAAGACATCATAACCCAATTCAAAAAGAGTCTCTTTGATATTGAGGGCGATGATACTCTCATCCTCTACTATCATGATAGTACTTTTTTTCATTGTACTGCCTTCCTTGGAAAATAGATATCACAGACAAGGCCATGGTCTAAGCGAAAGGCAACCTCTCCATCTAGCTGCTCTTCTGTTATGGTTTTGATAAGCTGAATACCCAAAGAGTTACTCTCTAAGAGGCTTTGGACATTTTCAATCCCCACGCCATTATCTGCTACACATACATGTATTATCTCATTTTTGAGCTTTAAAGTAATATTAATCACATTATTATTGCGGTTTTTGAAAGCATATTTGATAGAATTGACACATAATTCATGCAAGACCATACCTAAGCGGATTGAAGCATCAGTAGAAAAATGTATGGGCGGAATATCGATATTGAGTGTAATGTTTGCATGGTCTTGGGCATGCAAGGAGATGATATCTGTCAGAAGTCTTTGGATGTAATCATTGAGATTGATATCATCCAGTGTTTTACTTTTATATAAAAATTCATGCACCAATGACATCGTATGGATACGACTGCGACTTTGCTGTAAAATCATACGCATATTGGTATCATTAACACGACGGTATTGCATGCTCAAAAGACTCGAGATAATTTCAAGATTATTTTTGACACGATGATGGACCTCTTTGAGCAGGGTCTCTTTTTCTGCGATGGATTTCGTTAATTCTTCATTTGCCGATTCGATTGCATTTTGATAGTTGCGACGTTCACTAATATCGCGTCCGAAAGCGCAGATGAACTCTTCTCCCTCGTGAGTAAAATAATTAGCAGAGACTTCTATAGGTAGGTTTTTACCATCTTTGCGGGTTTGCATGGTTTCAAATGTTGTATGCTTGACCTCTTTGATTTTTTGTAAAAATTTTTGAGCTTGCAAGGTAGAAAAATTGAGATCCATCTCCCAAAGATTCATGCGAAGTAACTCCTCTTTAGAGTACCCCAACATCCGAGATGCGGCATCATTAACATAATAAAAATGTCCATCAAAAGTGAACCAATACGTCGCATCGGCACTATTGTCAAGGGCAAAGTTAAACAGGCGCAGACTCTCTTTTTCTCTTTTTTCTACCGCTAAATAGGAGGCTTCTGTCTCTTTGATAAGACTGAGCATGTGGCGCAGTAAAAAATAGAGTATTAGTGCCATAACAAGAGTATAGCCGATACCCACTTCAAAGGGAGGAATTTCAACGAGATCTAGATTAATGATACGGTCAAGCAGTATAATGCCCGTACATCCCACAATCGCAAAAATTAAAGAGAATCGGCTCGGGATATATTCGGGATTAAAAATTAATCTATTTAATATTTTGTGCAAAATCATAACAAACCTCGAATTAATTTTACAAATTATACTCTAATTTCTATTAAGTAGAATTTTGCGATTTTTTTGCGATTTATTTTATTTATGATGAAAATATTAAACAAGCATACGGTGCTAAAAATTCATGAAAAGAGGAGATATAAATAATGAAAGAATATAAATTATTTATCAATGGAAAAGACAAAGCATCATCAAATGGAACCATTATTGATGATATTAACCCATCCAATGGTGAACTTTTTGCTCGTGTTCACATGGCCAGTACCCAAGATATAGAAGATGCCATTGAGAGTGCTTATGTCGCCCAAAAGTCATGGGCAGCAACAGCACCTAGAGAAAAAGAGCGTGTGTTGCTCAAAGCTGCGGATATTTTTGAGGCCCGTGCTGATGAAATTAAAACCATTTTGATGCAAGAGAGTGGTTCGGTGATCGCCAAATGTATGTTTGAAATCGGCATGGTTGCTGACATTCTAAGAACTGCAGCAGGTGAGGCTAGACGGGTATCTGGAGAGACCTTTACGTCCAATGACCCGGGCGTGCTCTCTTATAGTATTCGCCGCCCTTTAGGTGTGGTTGCGGGAATTTCACCCTTTAATGCTCCGATGATTTTGAGTACTAAAAAGTTTGCTTTTGCCTTAGCTGCTGGTAATGCCTTTGTGCTCAAACCCTCAAGTCACACTCCCGTTTGTGGTCTTGTTTTTGGTGAAGTATTTCGCGATGCGGGATTGCCTGATGGTGTTTTGAATATCATCCCATGTTCTAGCCAAGATTTAGGTGAAACCTTTCAAACCGATCCACGTATTGCGATGATTACACTCACCGGTTCGACTCGTGTGGGCAAGTTGGTAGCCGCTTCTGCTGCGATGCATATGAAAAAATGTACGGTTGAACTCGGCGGTAAAAGTCCGACAATCGTTTTGGGAGATGCTGATGTAGATTATGCTGTGGATACGGCCGCATTTAGTATTTTTATGCATCAAGGTCAAATTTGTATGGCCGGTTCTAGAATCATTGTAGAAGCCAATATTTATGATGAATTCTGTGAAAAATTTGCAGCCAAAGTCAAAACACTTAAAGTGGGAAATCCAGAAGACCCTACCACTATTATTGGACCATTGATTGAAGAAGCGCAATGTGAATACATCAATGGATTGGTAGATGATGCTGTGGAAAAAGGGGCACATTTACTGGTTGGACGTGAACATGAGGGATGTTTCTATAAGCCAACAGTAGTCTCTGAAATCAAAGATACGATGACGATTTTTCATGAGGAGGCTTTTGGACCAGCTGCTGCTATTATTAAAGCCAGAGACCTTGAGCACGTTTTAGAAATTGCTAATAACTCAAGCTATGGTTTGAGCTCTGCTGTCATTACGGATAATCTTAGTGCCGCCTTGAAGCTCACAGAATCATTAAAAACCGGTATGGTTCATGTCAATGGTCCAACAATTCAAGATGAAGCGCACATTCCTTTTGGTGGCGTTAAAGAGAGTGGCATGGGACGTGAAGGTGGACATTTCTCAATCGAAGAGATGACTGAACTCAAATGGATTACTCTAGAAGGTCACTTAAATCACCAATATCCATTTTGATTGTAATAGCCCTATTATCAGGCGTTTATGACAAATAAGTGGGAAAAAGAGATGGAGATTTCCTCTCTTTTTCGAGGTATCGAGTCTGATACAAATTATGTAAATATTGTGTAAATATTGCACACATAACCAAAATTTTTTCTTATTTTTCTTATTTTTTGAAGCATAGAAAATTTTTTGTGTTAGTATAATCGTACAAGTGTTCGTTATACGAACTTATTGAAAGGTTACTATTGAAAAATTCTGTTCCTTATATGCAAATTCGTGGAGGAAGCTCCAAAGGCATTTATTTTAATAAAGCGGATTTACCCGAAGATATCGAGCAAAGAGATCAAATTATTCTTGATATAGTCGGGCGAGATATCCGTCAAATCGATGGATTAGGTGGCGCCAATCCACTGACGAGTAAAGTGGCCATTATATCTCCTTCGAGCCATCCTGAAGCGGATGTTGATTATTTGTTTGTTCAAGTAGTCGTCGGTGAGAATCGAGTGGATTCCTCCCCTAATTGTGGCAATATTTTAGCTGGTGTGGGTGCTTTTGCCATCGAATCTCAGATGGTGACCGTCACTGGTGACATCACGCATGTTAGGGTCAATATGATTAATAGCCATAATATTTGTGAATTGGTACTACAAACACCGAATAAACAAATTACATATGCGGGTGATGCGAGGATTGATGGCGTGCCGGGGACTTCTGCTCCAATTATCTGTAATTATATGGATATTGAAGGCTCGATTTGTGGCTCACTGTTTCCTAGTGGAAAGCAAACCGATTGGATTCATGATACGGCTGTGACGTGCATTGACAATGGAATGCCTGTGATTCTTATCAAAGCAGCAGATCTTGGAAAAACAGGATATGAGAGTTGCGATGCCCTAAGTAGTGATCCCATCTTTCGACAAAAAATAGAATCCATTCGTTTAAAGGCGGGGGTATTGATGGGATTAGGAGATGTCAGCAACAAAGTGATTCCAAAAGTCAGCATCATTGCAAAAGCGACTAAGAGGGGAGATATTTGTACGCGAACGTTTATTCCGCACAATTGCCACTCGTCCATTGGTGTACTCGGAGCGGTATCCGTAGCCAGTTCTTGTTTGTACGAAGGGACTGTCGCCTATGAGTTTGTCGCTGCTACAAAAGGCAATGATAGAACCATCTCAGTAGAACATCCTAGTGGAGAATTTATAGTCAGATTAGAGAGTGAATACCAAGAGGGTATGCGCGTTATCAAAAAAGCTGGACTATTAAGGACGGCGAGATTATTGAGCAAAGGAGAAGCATTTCTCACAGATGCTACATTAAAAATATTAAATAAGGAAAAAAATTGAAAAAGAAAAGTTGTATGGCCCCGGATAAAAATACGAAACAACCACGATATAAAGCACCGCTTCATGCTTGTGATGCCCATTGTCATGTTTTTGGCCCACACGCAACATTTCCCTATTCGGAAAAAGCGACCTATTGGCCACCAGATGCCCCAAAAGAGGATCTCAAAAAGATGCACGACAAACTGGGTATCAAAAGAGCGGTATTGGTACAAGCGAGTTGTCATGGTACCGATAATCGTGCGATGATTGATGCGATTCAAAGCAGTCATGGGCATTACCGTGGTGTTTGTATCGCAGATGATACCTTTAGTGATGATGATTTTAAATATCTCAATGATAACGGTGTGCGTGGGGTTCGTTTTAACTTTGTTGCGCATCTTGGCGGTGCGCCTGATTTAGAGATGATGGAAAAAGTCATCCGACAGGTGACGCCACTTGGTTGGCATTTAGTTATTCATGTTAATGCTGAGGATATTATCAAATATGCAGACTTCTTTGCAAAATTTGATCTTCCTATTGTGGTGGATCACATGGGGAGAGTCCCTACATCAAAAGGTGTGGGACAAGAAGCGTATCAAATATTATTAGACTTTATGAAAAAAGAAAATTGGTGGGTTAAGATTTGTGGCTCTGAGCGAATTTCTGCTGCTGGTGCGCCTTTTTATGACGCGATTCCTTATGCGCAAGGATTGGTAGCGGTAGCACCAGATCGGATTTTATGGGGGACGGATTATCCTCATCCAAACATCAAAGAGCACATGCCCAATGATGCAGATTTGTTGGATTTGGTTCCGCTAATAGCACCAGATCCAGAACTTCAACAAAAAATTCTTGTGGATAATCCAGCAAGATTATATGGATTTGAGGATTGATCATGATAACAGAAAAAAGTTTGGGAATAGCAGTCAAAAATATCAATAGAGCCGCGCCTGATACGATTGCAAGATTGGAAAGACTCGGTGCGGCAACCGTACATGAAGCACAAAAACGAATCGGACAGCTAAAACCATATTTGCGCCCTATTTATGAGGGTAGCAGAATCGCAGGCAGTGCGGTGACCGTATTGGCACAACCGGGAGATAATTGGATGTTGCATGTTGCTATGGAGCTTTGTCAACCTGGAGATATTTTGGTGGTTGGTGTCACAACAGAATGCAATGATGGTTTCTTTGGAGATTTATTGGCCACTTCTGCCCTCTCAAAAGGGGTGAAAGGTTTGGTGATTGATGGCGGTGTTCGTGATGTGCGTGATCTCAAAGCGATGCAATTTCCAGTGTGGTCAAAAGCGGTGAGCATCAGAGGCACGGTGAAAAATACACTCGGCTCTGTGAACGTACCTATCGTGTGTGGTGGACAGATTATTCATCCGGGTGATGTTGTGGTAGCAGATGATGATGGGATCTGTGTGGTTGCTATCGAAAATGCTGAAGAGACAGCAAAAGCGGGTGAAGCACGCGAAGCCAATGAGGCGATGAAAAGAAAAGAGTTTGAAAAAGGAGTGCTTGGATTGGACATCTACAAAATGCGAGAGCGTCTTAAAGAAGCAGGACTGAAGTATGTTGAGAGATTAGAAGATATCGAAAAAGGAGCATTATCATGATTATAGATTGTCACGGACATTACACAACAGCACCCAAAGAGCTTGGAGAGTATAGAGAACAACAAAAAAGAGAGTTGGCTGTCGATCCATTGGTTGAACATGTGAAGGGGATTATCAATATTACTGATGATCAATTGCGAGAAAGTATCGAAAACAATCAACTAAAATTGCAACGAGATAGAGGTACTGATTTGACACTCTTCTCGCCAAGAGCCAGCTGGATGGGACATCATATTGGTAATATCACCACCAGTAAAAATTGGAGTGAACACTGCAATGAGCTGATTCATAGAATTTCAGATTTGTATCCGAAAAACTTTGTTGGCGTCGCACAACTTCCACAATCTCCAGGATATGGAATTGAAACCAGTGCGGCTGAGTTGGAACGATGTGTCAAAGAATACGGCTTTGTTGGTTGTAATCTCAATCCTGACCCATCTGGTGGATTTTGGAATGATGTGCCACCGCTTGATGATAAATATTGGTATCCGTTGTATGAAAAAATGTGTGAATTACAAGTCCCGGCGATGATTCATGTGAGTGGGTCATGTAATTGTGCGTTTCATTCTACGAGTTCACATTATCTAGGGGCAGATACGACAGCGTTTACGCAACTGATGATGAGCAAAACGATTTTTAAAGAATTTCCAGAACTCAAATTTATCATCCCTCATGGTGGGGGTGCGGTACCGTATCATTGGGGAAGATTTCGAGGCTTTACAGATATGTTGGGCTTGGATGATCTCAATAGCATTATTGAAAATAATATCTACTTTGACACGTGTGTCTATCACCAAGAAGGGATTGATTTACTCGTTGATGTCGTACCGACAGAGCAAATTTTATTTGCCTCAGAGATGATTGGTGCGGTGCGAGGGATTGACCCACAAACGGGGCATTATTTTGATGATACCAAACGATATATCGATGGTGCCAAAATCAGTGATGCCAAAAAACAGATGATTTTTGAAGACAATATTCGTAAAGTTTTCCCACGTATTAATCAGCATATTGAAAACAATAAGTAACAGGAGACCCCTATGAAGAAAGATTATCATGATATCCCCGGCACCTATGTATTTGATATTGAGCAAGCACAAAAAGGGTATGCGCTCAATAAGTTTTGTGAAACACTCAACCGAGCAGAAGGTAGAGAACAATTTTTGAACAATGAAGCAGCCTACCTGGACACTTTTGATATGAGCGAAGCACAAAAAGATGCGATCAAAAAGCGTGATATCAATAAACTTTTAGAATTAGGCGGCAATATTTATTATGTTTTTAAAATCGCTGCGGTATTAGGACACTCGATGCAATCAGCCGGAGGAATGCAAGCCGTTCCGCGGATGAGCGAAGCAGAATTTAGACAGATGATGATTGATGGTGGACGTCCGATTGAGGGCAATAGAAGTAAAAAGGAAAATGAAAATGGCTAAGATTATTGGAGGGATCGGGACCTCGCATATCCCGACAGTAGGGCATGTTATGGATAGTGGTACGATGGTGGGGGATTATTGGGAACCGTTTATCAATGGCATTCAACCCGCACGCCAATGGATTAAAAAGAACAAACCCGATGTGTGCATTGTCGTCTATAATGATCATGGGTCAAATTTTTCTTTAAAAGACGTGATTCCATTTGGTATCGGTATGGCCGATAAGTTTTTGCCAGCGGATGAAGGTTACGGGAGAAGAAACGTGCCGACGTGTTATGGGCATCAGGCTTTATCAGCACATATTGCGGAGTCTTTGATTTTTGATGAATTTGATATTGTCATGTCAAATGAATTAGACGTCGATCACGGGCTTACCGTGCCACTTTCTATTTTATACGATCAACCAAGCGAGTGGCCTTGCAAAGTCATCCCACTTTATGTGGGCGTGGTCCAGTATCCGCAACCAACAGGAAATCGATGTTATAACTTAGGAAAAGCCATCCGAAAAGCGGTGGATTCTTTTCCTGAAGATATCACAGTAGCCATTTTAGGAACCGGGGGATTGTCCCATCAACTTCAAGGCCCAAGAGCAGGTCTTATCAATCAAGATTATGATCAAAAATGGCTCACAGGTTTGGTCAATGATCCTTTGACTACCAAAGATATCTCCCATACTGAATTGATACGAGAGACCGGATCTGAGGGAATTGAAGCGATTATGTGGCTTGTCATGAGAGGGGCGATGGATGATAAAGTAAATGAGGTGTATCGATTTATGCATGCACCGGTTTCAAATACAAACTATTCACTTATTATATTAGAAAATCAAAATAAAGGAGGCAAATAATGAAAATATGTTTAGTCGGTAATGGTGCTTTTGGAAAAAAACACCTTCAAGCTATATCACAAATTGAAGATGCAGAGGTAGTCTGTGTTGTAGGTGCACGAGAAGCAAGTACAAAAAAAACAGCAGAAGAATTTGGTGTCAAAGAGTGGACGACTTCGTTAGAAGAAGCACTTAAAAAAGATTTTGAAGCCGTTATTATCGCCTCTCCGACACAAATTCATGCCAGTCAGGCAATCGCGTGTATGCGTGCAGGAAAACATGTCATGATAGAAATTCCGATGGCCGATACTTTGCGGGACGCTCAAGCGATTGTGGATGTCCAAAAAGAGACGGGACTGGTAGCAATGGCTGGACACACAAGGCGTTTTAATCCCTCACATCAATGGATTCACAATAAAATCAAAGCAGGGGAATTAAATATCCAACAAATGGATGTACAAACGTACTTTTTTAGAAGAACCAATACCAATGCACTCGGTGAAGCACGAAGTTGGACGGATCATCTATTGTGGCATCACGCATGCCATACGGTTGATTTATTTGCGTATCAAACCGGTGAAGAAATCGTACAAGTTCAAGCCATGCAAGGACCGATTCATCCAGAACTCGGTATTGCATTGGATATGAGTATCGGACTCAAAAGCGCTTCAGGAGCCATTTGTACGCTGTCGTTATCGTTTAACAATGATGGCCCTTTTGGAACATTTTTCCGTTATATCTGTGACAATGGAACCTATCTAGCGCGCTATGATGATTTGTATGATGGAAGAGAAAATCAAATCGATGTCTCAAAGGTCGCGGTTTCTATGAATGGCATCGAGTTGCAAGATCGAGAATTTATAGCCGCCATCAAAGAGAAAAGAGAACCCAATGCAAGCGTAGCACAAGCGTTATCTGCGATGAAGATTTTAGATGCGCTTGAAAATAAACTAGCCCAAGGTGTTTCGTAAGTCACTTTTTATACTCAAAAAATCAGGAGAGTAATATGAAAAATAGTATTTTTATCAAAGGCGCATCCCTTGCGCTTGGTTGTATCATGATGACCGGGACGCTTTTCGCAAAAGAGAAGCCTATCACATTGGTTGTGTCAGATTTTATGCCAGGAGGTTCAGCTACCAATAAAGATTTGATTATGCCATGGGCCAAAGCGATTGAAAAAGCATCAAAAGGGAGAATCAAAATCAGACTTTTCCCTTCGATGACACTTGGTGGCAAGCCAGGGGAACTCTACACTCAAGTGCGAGATGGAACTGCAGATATTGTGTGGACCCTAGCAGGATACACCCCGGGCGTATTTCCAAGAACAGAAGTTTATGAATTACCAACAGTACACCGTGGTGATGCGTTAGCGACAACTTTGGCGATTAGAAAAAACTTTGATTTAATCAAAGCAGATTATAAAGCCGTTCATCCACTCCTTGTTTATGTAGCCGCTGGTAATTCCATCCATACTGTTGATAAAAAAATTACATCAGTAGCAGATCTCAAAGGTCTCAAGATGCGAACACCATCACGAACGGGTGCTTGGTATATCTCTGATTTAGGTGGCGTTCCGGTTGGAATGCCATTGCCAGCCTTACCTCAAGCACTCTCAAAACACGCACTAGATGGTGCTTTTGTTCCTTTTGAGGTTTTTCCTGATTATAAATTATATCAGTTGACAAAATATTCAACACTCGGACCTAAAAATGAGCGATTTGGAACTTCAGTATTTTTGTTTCTCATGAACAAAGATAAGTACAACTCTCTTCCAAAAGATTTGCAAAAAATCATTGATGATGCCTCTGGAGAAGCATTTGCCAAACGTGCAGGACAAATCTGGATGGATGTCGAAAAACCGGGCATAAAATTGCAGCGAGAATCCAAAGGTGGCGCAGTGATTAATTTAACGCCTGAGGCAATGAAGGAATTTGATGCAGTGGGACAAAAAGTCGTCGATCGATGGATTAAAGAAGCAGATGGCAAAGGCATCGATGGTAAAAAACTAGTCGATAGTGCACGCAAAGCGATTAAAGAATTTAGTAAATAAAAGGTGGGTATTGTGGAGAATCAACTAAGAAAATTATGCCTGTGGTGGGTTTACTTAGCGGGGATATTATTGCTGATTATTATCCTCACGACCGTGATAGATATTAGCGCATCAGGTATCGATAGAATCGTGAGAAATTACGGTTATAGTGTCGAAGGTTTACCAGGATATGAAGATTTGGTACGCTTGCTGGTGAGCTCAATTGCGCTGATGTTCTTCCCCTGGACGCAACTGGAGCGCGGGCATATTTCTGTTGAGTTTTTCACAGATAGTCTCTCCACAAAATGGCTCATGATACTAGACAAAATATGGTTAAGTTTGACATTTTGCTTGGTGATATTTTTGATGATCATGATGTATTTTGGAATGCTAGAATCCAAAGGTGACAATGCACTCTCACGAATCTTAGGATGGGAGGAATGGCGCTTTTATATTCCTGGGTTGATATCACTATTTCTTTGGGCTTTAGTGCTCATTTACCAAATATTATTTGAGAAAAGAGGACACGTTCATGCTTGATACTGAAATCATTGGATTGGTAGGACTTGGCGTCTTTTTTATCCTTTTAGCCCTTCGTGCCCCTGTTGCCTTAGCGATGATAGTGACGGGAGTTGGGGGGACGTATGCGCTCTCTTTGGCTGAGTCGTATATTCGGTTTATTCCCTATATCAAGCAATTTAAAAGTCTTTTATGGGCCAATGTTGCTAATTATGATTTATCGGTCATTCCTCTGTTTATCTTGATGGGGTATCTTGCGAGTCATACGCAATTGGCCAAAGATTTGTTTCAAGGGATGAATGTGCTGTTTGGTAAATTCAAAGGCGGTGTTGCGGTGACGGCTATTGGGGCGTGTGCGGGGTTTGGAGCGGTGTCTGGTTCTTCTCTTGCCACGGCTTCCACGATGGGAAAAATCGCACTCCCAGAGCTGGATCGTTTGGGGTATTCTCCCCGCCTTGCGACAGGAACACTAGCAGCTGGTGGCACACTGGGAATCTTGATTCCTCCTTCTATCGCATTGATTGTTTATGCGACAGTCGTGCAAGCCTCTATTATTGAGATGTTTCAAGCTGCATTGTTACCGGGGATTATTGCTATTTTATTTTTTACCTTGGCTATCATCATCCAAGTAAAATTAAAACCAGCATTAGCGCCACTGCCAAAACCTTTGAGCAAGCAAGAGCGCAACAAAGCTTTGATTCGATTGATTCCGGTTGTTATGGTGTTTGGTACGATTATCTTAGGCTTAGGCTTGGGATTGTTTACCCCAACTCCTGCTGCTGCAGCTGGCGTATTTATCATTTTGGGATACGGTCTTTTTTTAAGAACGCGAGGCAAAGGAGAGGGATTAACGCTCAAAAGATTAAAAGATAGTGTGGTGCAAACCGCGAGTGCGAGTGCGATGATTTATTTTATATTATTTGGTGCTGAGGTGCTGAAAGGTTTTTTTAGCCGTTCGGGTCTTCCTCAAGCGATGGCAGATATGGCGATGCATGCACAGATTAATCCATGGCTTATCCTCATCGGGATTTTGATTATGTTTATTATCTTCGGATTTTTTATGGAATCTTTGGCGATGATTTTGGTCTTTATTCCTTTTATTTGGCCCGTTTTAGTGAGCCTTAATGGTGGCGAATATGTGAGTGCCGATAGTGCGACATTTGGGTTGAATTTGAGTGATTTAAAGATTTGGTTTGGCATTCTCTCTTTGATTGTAGTGGAATTAGGATTGATAACCCCTCCGGTGGGCTTGAATGTCTTTATCATCTCACAGATTTCAAAAAAAGTACCAATGGCAGAGACGTTTAAAGGGGTCATGCCATTTTTTGGAGCAGAAATTTTGAGGATTACTATCTTGCTCTTAGCGCCCACGCTGGTGCTCATTATCCCAAGATGGTTAGCCGGCTGATGCAACATTATTTATCACAATGGACACGATATAAAAAAAGAAAAGGACGATCATGCAATTTCATCTAAATGGCTTCCATGCAGGAAGTCCTGAGATTTTTACACCCGCAAAAGGACGTGAGGGTATCCAAGGTGCCGTGCCAGAAAAATTGGATGTTTTGATTATTGGTAGTGGCCCAGCAGGGCTGACACTAGCAGCACAACTGGCTGCTTATCCGCAAATTCAGACGCGAATTGTAGAGCAAAAAGAGGGCCCTATGGTGTTAGGACAAGCCGATGGTGTCTCCTGTCGTTCGATGGAAATGTTCAAGGCATTTGGATTTGCTGAGGATGTTTTGAAAGAGGGATATTGGGTCAATGAGACAAATTTTTGGAAACCAGATACCAAAAACAGTTCTCATATCGTCCGTGATGCACGGGTTCAAGATGTCAAAGATGGTCTCTCCGAGATGCCGCATATTATTTTGAATCAAGCACGTGTTCATGATAAATATCTTGAGGTGATGCGTCATTCTCCTTCTCGACTGGAAGTGGATTATCAACATCGGTTGATGGATTTAAAAATCGAACCTGATGAAGCCTATCCGGTTGCTGTGAGATTAGCATGTGGGGATGAGGTAAAAACCGTGCGTGCACGCTATGTCGTGGGTTGTGATGGTGCTCGTAGTCTGGTGCGCAATGCGATTGGTCGAGAATTAAAGGGAGATTATGCCAATCAAGCATGGGGTGTTATGGATGTTTTACCGGTGACAAATTTTCCAGATATTCGTTTCAAATGTATTATCAAGTCTGCTTCCCATGGCAATATTTTATTGATTCCACGTGAAGGCGGACATATGGTACGTATGTATGTTGAGCTTGATAAGATTAATACCCGAGGCGAAAGCAAGAAAGTGACCTTAGAGAAACTCATTGCTACGGCTCAAAATATCTTCCATCCTTATACTTTTGAAGCCAAAGAAGTATCATGGTGGTCGGTTTATGAAGTGGGTCATAGTGTCACGGATAAATTTGATGATGTGCCACATGATGAACAAAACAGACGTTTGCCGCATGTATTTATCGCAGGAGATGCCTGTCACACGCACAGTGCAAAAGCAGGTCAAGGGATGAATGTATCAATGGGTGATACCTTTAATCTCGGATGGAAACTGGCCTCAGTGCTGATGGGGCAAAGTGATGCGTCATTGTTGCATACGTATTCTGCAGAGCGCCAAGCGGTGGCGCAAGGTTTGATTGATTATGATCATAAATGGTCTCGTGTCATGGGCGCTTCTATAAAAGAAGAAGCCATGAGCGTCAAAGATCATTTTATTCAAGGTGGGGTTTTCACAGCAGGCTTATCAGTACAATATACCCCTTCAATATTGACAGCAGAAGCGACATGGCAAAGTCTGGCTCGTGGATTTGAGATTGGGAAACGGTTTCACTCCGCTCCTGTTATTCGCTTGGCTGATGGCAAACGCATCCATCTTGGTGATACGATTAAAGCAGATACTAGATGGCGATTGTATGCATTTTCCGGTCATGAAAATCCAGCCAATTCCAATAGTGCCATCACGAAATTATGTGAATTTTTAGAGAAATCACCCAAGTCACCTATCGTGAAATATACTCAAAAAAATGAAGATATTGATGCGGTTATAAGCCTCTATGGTGTGTTCCAACAGCATCATCATGATATAGATTTTGAAGCCATGCCCCCTTTATTAAAACCTTCCATTGGGCGCTATGGTCTTAAAGATTATGAAAAGATGTATGCCCCTGATTTCAAAAATGGTGATGATATCTTTGAGATGCGAGGCATTGATCGCAAGAGAGGATGTTTGGTGATTGTGCGGCCTGACCAATATGTGGCACATGTTGTGCCCTTGAATGCGTATGAGGAATTAGAGCGATTCTTCTCAAAAATATTAATAAAAAAATAAAAAGGAGACAACATGTCAAATACAAAAACAATGAAGACTAGAAAAACACAGGTGGTGATTATTGGTGCGGGTCCTTCGGGACTTTTATTGGGACAATTACTAGCCAAACAGGGAATTGAAAATATCATCTTAGAGCGCGTGAGTGGTGAGTATGTCCTGGGGCGTATTCGAGCAGGTGTGTTAGAGCAAGGGTTTGCTAACCTTGTCAGAGAAGCAGGCGTGGCGCATAACATGGATACCAAAGGGGAAGTGCACGAAGGCGTTGAAATTGCTTTTAATGATGAGCGCATTAAAGTAAATCTCAAAGAGCTTACCGGAGGCGATACGGTGGTGATTTATGGACAAGTCGATATCACGCGTGATCTGATGGAAGCGAGAAGTGCTGCGGGTTTGGAGAGTGTTTATGAAGTCTCCAATACACAGCCTCATGATGTCACAGGGGAACACCCTTATGTGACCTATGAAAAAGATGGGAAAACGTTTAAAATAGAGTGTGATTATATCGCAGGCTGTGATGGATTTCATGGGGTGAGTCGACAAACAATTCCTAAAGAAAAACGTGTTGAGTATGAAAAAGTCTATCCATTTGGATGGTTAGGACTATTGAGTGAGACCCCTCCGGTTAATGATGAGTTGATTTATTGTAAGAGCGATCGTGGTTTTGCATTGGCGAGCCTTCGCTCACAAGTCTTATCACGATATTATCTCCAAGTGCCACTCAGTGATACCGTGGAAGATTGGTCTGATGAAGCGTTTTGGGAGGAATTAAAGAAACGATTACCAAAAAGTGCTGCTGAAAAACTCATAACGGGTCCAAGTATTGAAAAAAGTATCGTACCTTTGCGTTCTTTTATCTGTGAACCGTTACAATACGGGAAATTGTTTTTAGTGGGTGATGCTGGACATATTGTACCACCAACAGGAGCAAAGGGTTTGAATCTTGCTGCATCAGATGTAGCGGCATTGTATGAAATTTTGACAAAGGTCTATAAGGAAAACAATACCGAATGCATCGCACAATATTCTGAGATCTGTCTCAGACGTATTTGGAATGGGGTGAGATTTTCTTGGTGGATGACCAATATGTTGCATGATTTCCAAACAACGAAATCAGCTTTTGATACACGTATAGCAACTTCTGAAGCACGATACTACTTGAGCTCAGAAGCAGGTAAAAAAGTGATAGCAGAGCAATATGCGGGATTGCCTTATGAAAAAGTAAAATAGATAAGCGTGAAATAAAATTGGATAAAAATGAGTAACATGTATCGATTTAACCCCTTGAGGGGGAAAAATATCTCCATAAATCAAGGGGTACTGCTGATGTTAATCTCATCAGTATGCCTGGCTTTGATGAGTGCGTTTGTCAAGATGGTCTCAAAAGATTTGCCTACGATTGAGATTGTATTTTTTAGAAATATATTGGGGGTTCTGGTTATCAGTCTCTCTTTTGTCAAAAAACCGATGCGCCATGTTGGAGGAAAACCGTGGCTCCTATTTTTCAGAGGAGCCATCGGACTCATTGCTATGTTGTCTTATTTTTATAATATTACCCACATTCCTTTGGTAGATGCGGTGACGTACTCTAGGACATCGCCATTATTTACAGCACTTTTTGCCTTTTTGTTGTTACACGAGAAGATTGGTTTTAAAGGGCTTTTGGCAATGTTGCTCGGTTTTATCGGTATGTTACTGGTGATGCAACCGGGTGGAGAGATTCATAAAAGTTATATTTTTGGACTCTTAAATGCGGTCTGTGCGGCTTTGGCATTTACGAGTATTCGAGAATTAAAACGCTACTATGATACGCGTGCTATCGTTTTGAGTTTTATGGGTATTGGCTTGTTGGTTCCGATTTTTTCGATGATTGTTTCTCACTTTTATGTTAGTGAAACTTTTGATTTTATTATGGGTGATTTTATTATGCCTCAGGGCATTCAGTGGTTTTATTTAGCAGGAATTGGTACTTTTGCTTCCATTTCACAAATTTACATGACACGAGCTTATGGTGCGGCTAATGCCGTCATCGTAGGAGCGACTGGATATTCTGTCATTTTGTTCTCGCTGTTAATTGGATTAGTCTTAGGAGACAATTTACCCAATATTATTGGTATAATAGGCATTGTATTTATTATTTTAGGTGGTATTATTATCGCTAAAGAAAAAAATTAAAAAGTAGTATCCATGCAAAAACAGACAGAAAATAAAGAAATCGTCGGGACCTTAATCAAAGGCTTGAATGTCATCAAAGCTTTTGACAGTCAGCACCAATCTATGACATTGAGTGAGGTTGCAAAAACTCTCGATATCACGCGCGCGAGTGCGAGACGATTATTGCTCACGCTTGAGTCATTAGGATATGTGCAACAACGCCACAATCAATTTTCATTGACTCCTAAAATCATCGAGTTGGGGTTTAGCTATTTTGCGTCACGTCCTTGGACAGATTTAGCGTATGAGAATATGAAAACTGTCTCCCAACAATGCAAAATCTCTTGTTCGACTTCTGTGTTGGATGGTGATTATATTATCTGTATTGCCAGAGTTCCTGCGACACAGATTATTCATGAAGAGATTCATGTCGGCTCACGATTGCCCACGGCTTACTCATCGACAGGACGTGTTTTCATGACACACATGCCTGATGAAGAATTACGAGCATTTATCGATACGTTGCCACTAAAGGCATTTACGAAAAATAGCATTGTAGATCCAAATCTTTTGTTTGAAAAAATGAAGGCAGAACGTGCACAATCTTATCAAATGGTCGTCGAAGAGTTAGAAGAGGGGATGTTGTCGATGGCGGTTCCGATTTATGGAAGAAATCAAGAGTTAAAAGGTGCGATGAATGTGGGGACTCATACGGGCTTAAATAGCCCAGAGACACTCATCAAAAATGTTTTGCCAATATTGCAGCGTGCCGCTATGGAGACTACCAAAGCCATCAAAGCCTTGCGATATTAAAAGTAGATGGTGGAGTATAGCGGGTTCGAACCGCTGACCCCGACGCTGCCAGCGTCGTGCTCTCCCAGCTGAGCTAATACCCCATCATGTAATCAAATATTGATACAGAGACTCTTTATTTGGATGCGGAGACTCTTGCAATAAATTTTCGCCGCAAATTATATCATATTTTTTTCCATTTTCAGTTTTAGAAAAACTTAAAACGGCTTGTAATGCCAATTTTTTATCGTTTTCGCTTGCATCTGCTCTTAAAAGTGCGGAAGGTCCGGGTATATCTTGTGCTTTGATAAACAGGTATTTATCATTTTTGATATTTTCGATTCTTTTGTTCTCCGCCTCGTCCCTGCCGATGATTAATTTTGCATTATCGGGCAATCTTAATTGTCTTCCATTTTTCAATACATCAATATCAGCAACTTGAAGGGTGTCAAATTTGATAAAATCACGCATTTTTTTTGCAAAATTGATATCCGTCAAAAGACAGCCTCCTCCAGGCTTTTCAAAGTCTTCCCAGCCAAAACTCTCTGCAAGGGCTAGTTGTCTCTCTCGACTTCTTCCACTGATGTCAAAGAGTTTTTCACGATCTACCCAACCTTCTAATTCTGGTTTGGTTGGCTCCATTAATTTTGCACACAAAGGTCTTAATATCAGATTTTCTTCATCACCTGAGAGTTTTGTCACCGATTTGATAGCATTAGAACGTTGGCTCATAGGACGTTGTCCTAGTACTTCACCCGTGATTAAAAAGGATGCGTCGTAGGTTTTAAGTAAGCTTTTGGCTGTTTTAAACATAAATCCATGACAATCAATACACGGATTAAAATTTTTACCGTATCCGTATTTTGGTGAAAAGAGTATTTCTTTGAGATAGGTTTCTCGCACATCAATCACTGCAAAATCAGCCCCTGCAATTTTTGCTCTTCGCCTCATTGTCTCACTGACATCGGTTTTGGAGCCAAATCCTATGTTGATATTGAGTGCCATCACTTCAATGCCTTGTAAACTCATCAATTTGATGGCTAGCATACTGTCTAAACCACCGCTAAAAAGTGCTAAACATTTCATCTAATTATCCTCTTCATACGCTACTAACTCGCCTTTTTTTAATTTAAATATTTTTTCTTGAATCGATCGAATATGAAACTGTTTTTCTTTATAATTTAAGAGTTTGTCATGTTTAATATGGTGTAATTTTTCACTATAAAATCGAATCAAAAATGTAATCATAGCAGAAAAAAGATCATTTTCCTCATAGATTTTGATGTCATCCCAGAGCATAATGCGTCTGAGCCTTGCATCATCGAGTTTATTTTCTAACAAAAGTTTAAATTCGGTATGGTGTGTTTTGAACATCACAATATCGATGGTATCTAAGAGGGTATCAATCAGTGTGGGTTTGTGTAAAATTGTTTTGATAATGGTCAATTCCAAAAAGTCCTCAAAGGATTCTCTCTTGTCACGATGGGTTTGGTTGCGTTTGAGTTTGATTAAATTTTGAGGAAGATTGAGTGCGCCGCTTAAAACACCGCGATAACTCTCTTGTTGTGCCAAAGGGATACTTTGGAGGTATTGTGTGCCTTCATGGAGTGCTTTTTCTTTTTCAATGGGATCATTGAGATCGTACTTTTTGACAATGCGTTCAATGGCAAATTCGACAAAAGGTTGGGCTTGAGAAAAGAGTTTGGTTAGTTTGTCAATTTGATTGTTCTTCACCATGTCTGCTGGGTCTAATCCCCCACCAAAAAGAATCACACCCCCTTTAAAAGAGTGGCGACTGAGTAACATCGACGCTTTGAGTGCCGCATTGATTCCCGCATCATCGCCATCATAAGCAAGAATGACTTCAGGCTCCAATTTTGCGATTAAGGGAAGATGCTCTTCTGTAAGCGCGGTACCAAGAGTTGCAACAGCATTGTCAAAACCTGCTTGATGCAGCATCACCACATCCAAGTAGCCTTCTGTAATGATAATTTTTTTGTTTTTGAAAATACTGTCTTTTGCAAAATAATAGCCATATAAAAGTCGCGATTTATTGAAATATTTGGTTTGTGGCGAGTTGATATATTTGGCAGGATGATTTGAGATTGTGCGTCCTCCAAATCCTACAATCATGCCATTTTTAGAGCGAATCGGAAACATGACGCGGTCAACAAATCTACAATATGCTTGCCCACTGCCATTTTGAGAATAATCAGCCACCCCATACTCTTTAGCCTCATCGATACTATGATTGTAATTTTTTAAAAAGTTTAGCGTCTCAAAGGAACTTCCCGCAAAGCCAAGTTCAAATTTTTCCATGATGGATTCTTTGATGCCACGTTGTGTGATATAGGCTTTGGCCTGGTTGTTTTTATCAAGATTTTGCCTGAAAAACATGGTGAGATTTTGCATCAATTTACTGTTATGGGTGACGTGATTTTCATTGGTATAGGTGAGTGAAAAATTGTACATGGTGGCAAGTTTTTCTATCGCTTCAGGGTAGTTGAGCTTTTCATATTCCATGACGAATTTGATCGCATCCCCTCCTGCCTGACAGCTAAAACAGTGGTATATCTGCTTTGAAGGACTGATGACGAGGCTGGGGTTGGAGTCGTTATGAAACGGACAGATACATTTGAAATTGGCTCCGTTTTTTTTCAATTCCAAATAACTACCGACGACATCGACAATGTCAAGTCTTTGTTTTAAATTTTCTATTGATTGGTTGTCTATCATAAGCAAATTATAGCATTTAAAAACTTATTTGGTATAATGTCTTATTTAAATAAGCAAGGTTTTGATTTGAACAATTTTTTTATTGAGTATCGTGACCCTATGTTTGGGATTATTATACTTTTTGCCATTATATTTATCATTTCATTTGTCAATTATTGGTGGGGTGTGTTTAAAAGTAAGGAAGAAAAAGAGAGCATTGAGAAGTTCGTCAAAAAATTTGAAATTATCAGTGACGAAAAAGAGTACAAAAAACTTTTGCAAGATGCGGCCATCCCCGTAGAATCTTTGGCGCTTTTAGCTGATGCGTATTCCAAAGGAGGCGATTATGAGAAATCAATCAATATTTATCTTGTCGCACTCAAACGCGTCAAAGACCGCAGTAAAAAACAGTATATCTTATCGGCACTGGGCAAAATCTACTTTAAGGCTGGTTTTTTAAGTCGTAGTGCGGAAGTCTTTTTAGAATCGTTACGGATTCATCCTCGCAATGAAGAGTCGCTCAAATATTTGACCGTCGTTTATGAAAAACTAAAAGAGTACAAAAAAGCAATCGAAGTGTTAGATGCACTAGAAGAATTGGGTGCAAAAGTGAGTAAACAACGCCATTACATCAATGCATTGCAGGTGTGCAATGATATAAAATTAAACAAAAAGCAAAAAGCTGCTAAACTAAAATTATTGTATCATGAGGATAAATTTTTGCAGCGAAAGTATTTTGAGTTTTTGCAACAACATAAACTTGAAATCCATGAAGATGAAATGCGAGATTTTGAATACTTAGATATTATCGATTTGCTGTGGGCGGCAGATAAAGATTGGTTGGATTTATCAAAATATGAGGATACTTTTTTGCGACACATTGCGATGGCAAAAGGCTACATTGCGTTTGAACCCTCTCAAAATTCCTCTTTTGAACTCGAAGTGCTCGGCATCTTAGAAAAGGAACAGTATCACAAAGCAAACTTGAGTTTTCATTATATGTGCAGTGAATGCAAAAATGTTTTTCCTATCTATTTTTATAGATGTCCAAATTGCCAATCTATCGCTACAGCCAAAGTACAAAGCTCTATCGTTAAGGATCATGATGAAGAAAATCTATCTTTTCTCTGATGGTTCCTCTTTGGGAAACCCTGGAGCTGGCGGTTATTGCGCAATTTTAAGGTTTAAAGATCACGAAAAAATTATTAAAGGAGGAGAAAAAGTCGCTACCAACAACCAGATGGAACTAAAAGCCGTAATAGAAGGGCTAAAGGCTTTGAAGAGTCCCTGTGATGTAGAGATAACAAGCGATTCGACGTATGTCGTAAAAGGCATCAATGAATGGTTGGAAAATTGGAAAAAGAAACATTTTGTAAAAATTAAGAATCCTGAATTGTGGAAAGAGTATGTAAAAGTCTCACAACCACATAAAATTCAAGCAAAGTGGGTGAGAGGACATGATGGGCATGAAGAGAATGAGAGATGTGATCAGATTGCCAAGGAAGAAGCAGAGAAGTTACGATAAAAAGAGAAATTTGTAAACGGGAGGTATAGATTTTTGCAACAAAAACTAGAAATATTGCAAAAGCGTTTGGGTTATCAGTTTAAAGATGAGAATCTGATAATCAAGGCTCTTACGCATAAAAGTTATAAACAATCGTATAACAATGAACGATTGGAATTTTTAGGTGATGCGGTTTTGGATTTGATTATCGGGGAATTTTTATTTCACAAATTTCCAAAAGTTGCAGAGGGAGAGCTCTCGAAATTGAGAGCTTCATTGGTGAATGAAAAAAGCTTTCAAAAACTGGCAGAAATCCTAAATTTAGGGGAACATATCTATATTTCACTAGCAGAAGAGAACAACAAAGGGCGTGAAAAATCCTCTTTGCTTTCGAATGCTTTTGAAGCATTGATTGGGGCACTTTATCTAGAAGCCGGATTGGAGCGTGCCAAAGAAATTTCGATTAAACTGCTGAATGAAGCGTATCCAAAAATAGATATGGAAGCAGTTTTTAGAGATTATAAAACCACACTCCAAGAGTTCACACAAGCCAAATATGGCGAGACACCAGAATACCGCTTGATTCACTCTTATGGACCAGATCACAAAAAAGAGTTTGAGATGGCGGTGGTCGTACAAGGCAAAGAGATTTCAAGAGCCAAAGGGAAAAGCAAAAAATGGGCACAACAAGCCTCTGCAGAAATTGCGTTGAAAATATTACGCAAGGGAGAACAATAAGATGAATCAATTCGGTGTGCGGTTTTCTTTTAGTACGTTTGGAGAGTCTCACGGTAAAGCAATTGGATGTTTGATTGATGGCGTGCCCTCCGGCGTTGCGATTGATCTGGATTTTATTCAAGGCGAACTTGACAGACGAAAGCCAGGCACTAATAAATTTTCCACACAACGAAAAGAGGGTGACAAGGTTGAGATACTCAGTGGGGTCTTTGAGGGCAAGAGTACCGGTACCCCGATTGAACTCATCATTTTCAATGAAGATCAAAAAAGTAAAGATTATACCAATGTCAAAGACCTTTTTCGTCCTGGGCATGCTGATTTTACCTATTTTCATAAATATGGCATCAGAGATTATCGTGGAGGGGGGCGAAGCAGTGCTAGAGAAACCGCTTCCCGCGTGGCAGCTGGTGCTGTGGCAAAATTAATTCTCAAAGAGTTAGATATCGAAGTACACAGCGGTATTAGTTCTATTGGTGGAATCGATGGCGATTTGTTTGATTATAAAGCGGCGCGACAGAGTGAGATTTTTGCGCTTGATTCTAAGAAAGAAGCACTTTGGAAAGAGACGATTTTAAAAGCCAAAAATAGCCACAATTCTGTGGGTGGTGTTGCCTGTGTCATGATACAAAATCCTCCCATTGGATTGGGTGAGCCAATCTACCACAAACTCGATGCGGTTTTAGCCAGTGCCATGATGAGCATCAATGGCGTCAAAGCTGTTGAGATTGGTGATGGTATTGAAGCATCCGCAACGCTTGGGTCTCATAATAATGATGAAATTTCATCTCAAGGTTTTCTGAGCAATAAAAGTGGCGGGATATTAGGAGGCATCTCCAATGGTGATGCGATTAATATCAAAGTCTATTTTAAGCCCACACCTTCCATATTTGTAGAGCAAAAAACCGTAGATATCAAAGGCGAAGAGCAAATTTGCGCGCTCAAAGGTCGACATGACCCTTGTATTGCGATTCGTGGTAGCGTCGTGGCAGAGGCCATGGCCGCACTTGTTATTGTGGATATGCTCTTTTTAAATATGAGTGCCAACATTCAAAATGTTAAAAAAGTTTACAATTCATAAGAGACATACGTATCAAAATGGAAATAAAATAATTCCAAGCCCTAATAAAAATATTAAAAATCTTACTATTTTTGAGTGACTTTCATTGACCAGTGCAGATGAAACTGCAGCAAGACCAATAGATATTTTTATAAAGGAGAGCAGGGCAAAGAAAAAATGCTCTTCGGGATATATGAGATATTGATTGGTGATAAATGCAACCGGGATAAGATACAGGCCAATTCCCAAGCGCATCGCTTTTGAGGCAACACCTAACCAATTGGTTTGCGCAATACCCGCTGCGATAAAAACGGTGCCACAAACCGGTGGTGTAATCGTAGAAAGCAGGGCAAACCAAAAGATAAAAAGATGTGTTTGGAGTGCTGATAAACCATATTGCTCCAAAATGGGACCGGCAACGGAAACACAGATGATATAAGCTGCGGTTGTGGGAACTTCCATACCCAAGACTAAGCACGCAAAGGCGGTTAATAGCATCGCAAGCCACAGTTGTCCCCCTGATAAAAATAGTATTTCAGAAGTAATTTTGACACCGACACCCGTGATATTTAAAACACCGATGATGATACTCGCACAAATAATAACTGATGCGATGATGGCAATCTGTTTTGATGCTTCAATTGTGCCTTGGACAAATGTCGTACCCCAATGTCTGAATGATACTTGCCAACTTCGATCTACTAAAAGTAGAAAAATCGTGATAAAGATAGCAATGGCGGCAGAATATTGTGGGGTTTTGTGCATGAGTAAGAGCTCAATCAATAAAGCAGAAAAAGGAATCATAAAAAAAGGTGCAAGCTGTAGGACTAATTTTAAAGTAGGAATCTCTTCATCTCGCATCGCTTCAAGATGATATTTTTTGGCAAAGATATTGATTCCAATCCAAACAGTGAGAAAAAACAGTAATGCCGGGAAAATGGCTGCGGCCATGATGATGGAGTATTTCACGCCTAAGAGTTCTGCCATGATAAAAGCACCCGCGCCCATGAGTGGAGGCATGATTTGACCTCCTGTACTAGCGACGGCTTCCACTGCGGCGGCTAAGGATGGCGGATATTTGAGCCGTTTCATCGTAGGAATTGTAAAAGCCCCCGTAGAGGCGACGTTTGCAGAAGCAGAGCCTGAGATAGAACCAAAAAATGCAGAGGCAAGTATAGAGACTTTGGCCGCACCCCCACGTAATCTTCCGGCGAGTTTGGTTGACATCATCATAAACGCATTGCCCCCTTCTCCCACACCAACAAAAGCACCTAAGATGACAAAAACAGCGATAACATTGACAGATATTCCAGTTAGACTTCCATAAATGCCCCCTTCTGCGATAACAAGGGTACCTAAAAAACTATCTAATGGGATTTCTTGATGACCAAAATTACCCGGTATTAAATGTCCAAAAAGTCCATAAGCCAAAGCGATGAGTGCGGTGAGTGGGAGGGCTAGTTTGATGGATCTTCTAGCCATCTCTAAAACGCTGATAATGAGGCTGATGGCGACAAAGTATTGAAGGGGTCCCTCTAATGAACCATATTGATCCTCTAAATTTGTATGATAAAACAAAATATAAAAAGAAGAAAAAAGGGCACAAACTAATAAAATATAGCCAATATATCGTGTCAAACGAGAAACTGCATCTTGTCTGAATAAGAAAATCCATGGCAATACTAAAGCAAGATGCAAGGGTCTGCTCACAAGATTGGGCATCAATCCTGTAAAAATGATATAAATATGAAAAGCAACCGTCACAAAAGCAAAACAAGCTACGATGAGGTGTGAATATTGTCGTAGCTTGTTATTAATAACACTCATATCTTGATTTATTTCAATCGAGCTGGTAGGTTTGCTTTGACTTCTTCATAATATTTCAACGCCCCTTTGTGAAGTTTGGTATGGAACATATTGAGATTTTTAAACGTAATGGCTTTCCACCAAATGTTCTGTTTTTCTAGGTTTTTCTTTGATTCCCAAAAGGCCTTCGTGAGTTCATAGGCAGTCTTTTCACTCATGTTAGTGGTCGTATAAACACCAACGGGGAGCGTGGTTGTCATGATATCATGATTGATGTTGGGATAGGTGCCTGCTGGGATGACAAGCGGGTCGCGTTTGGTTAATTTAATCTCTTGTGGTGTCATACTGAGGATTTTGATTTTGGTACTCGCTGCGGCTTCGATGACGTTAGGTGCGGGATAGGACCCTGATGTGGCAAAGCCATCAATTTGACCATTTTTGAGTGCGGCAACGGCACCGGAGAGTTCAGCATTGATTAACTTGACTTTTCCCGCTAACCCAAACAATTTGATGTATTTTGCTGCTTCTTTAGCACCAAAACTACCTTTTCCTATCAAGATACTTTTTCCTGCAAGATCTGCAAAGGTGTTAATACCAGAATCTGCGCGTACCACAAAGTGCATTGTCAAAAAGGGAATAGGAAAAAGCGCGCGAATCTTGTCATAACTTTTTGGGTTATCATTTTTAAACATCGCTTTTTTGGCTTGCGCTAATTTGATGAGAACCGGAGGCGTTGTAAAGACATAATTACCCGTTCGTTTTCTGGCTTCTTTGACATTTTGAACCGAACCTTGACTCTCTTCTATGGTTACACTAAGCTTGCCATGTGTGATGTGATTGATATTTTCACCAACTTGGACGGCCATTTGATAATAGGACGATGAAGATTTGGCTGATTTATAGGTGATTCTCGTACTTGAGGCTTGAAGACTTAATCCAAAAACACACAACACTGCCAATGAAATTATTTTGATACGTCTCATGGTTACTCCCTAATATTTTAATTTTGAAAATTATAACAATTTAAGTTTAAGGAGAGCTACAAGTAGTGGAGAATTGTGATATTTTGGGTTTTAAGTGTTGTTATAAATCAATGGACTCAAGGGAAAATTTCCACTTAAGTCCATCGTGTGATATAAAGAATTATAATATTATATTCTCAGTATCCGCTTCTTTGATTTTATTATCAGTGGTGATAAATTCTGGTTTGAGTTTCCTTTTTTTGGAAGAAAACGACAGCATAATTAAAACAGCAAATACTGCTAATCCTGTGGCATAACCACTATTTAGAGCGACCGTATGACTGAGTCCAAACGGAAATACTTTGGCTGTCAATACATATCCGACGATACTCGCACTCATAAAGATAACCGGAACACCGGCAATCCAGAAGTTTTTGCCATGCGCATAAAGATACGCAACAGCGGTCCATAACACAAAAGTAGATAGTAATTGATTACTAAATGAGAAGTAAATCCATATAGATTTAAATCCAATTTTAGTAATGAAATAGGCAATGATAAAAATCGGAATCGCGATTAATAATCGGTTGATAATTTTCCCTTGTGAGAGTTTAAATCGATCAGAAACGCTCAAACGGATTGATCGAAATGCTGTATCACCAGAGGTAATTGGTGCAATAATAACACCTAAAATCGCTAGTAAACCGCCCGCTGCTCCAAGATATCCAACCGTGACTTCATTGACAACAAGACCCGGTCCACCTTTTGTTAGGACTTCATTTAATCCGCTGATTCCATGTGGGAAAAATGCCATACCGACAGAGGCCCAAATCATTGCGATAAAAGATTCTGTTAGCATCGCACCATAAAATACAATACGACCTTTTTTTTCATTTTTTAGTGTTCGCGCTACCATTGGAGATTGTGTTGCGTGAAAACCACTAATAGCACCACAACTAATAGTAAAAATAAGTCCTGGCCAGATTGGTACGCCACCAGGGTGGGTGTAGTTAGCCCAATCAGTAAGTTCTGGTATGGCTAATCCATGATACACCATCGCCCCACCAACACCAAATGCCATAAACATTAAAATGGCGCCGAAGAACGGATAGATACGACCGATAATCTTGTCGATAGGTATAATCGTGGACAAGAAATAATATACGAAAATAATCGCAATCCAAATTTCTTTATTGGCAAACATAGTTCCTTTGAAAACGCCATCGCCCATCGGTTGAAATGTAAGATTTGCCAATAAGGCGGCAGGTCCTACAATAAAAACAATACCCACAAACAAAAGTAACATAACACTAATAAAAAGCATTGCATATCGACTGAATTCACCAAGGTAATCTCCTGTGATTTCAGCCATGGTTTTACCGTTTGATCGTACACTCATCATACCGGACATGTAATCATGTACCCCTCCGGCGAAGATAGATCCAGCGATAATCCATAAAAACGCAATAGGTCCATATAGCGCACCTAGTATTGGTCCAAAAATTGGTCCAAGGCCCGCGATATTTAGGAATTGAATCAAGAAATTCTTTGTCGTGCTCATTGGTACAAAATCGACACCATCAGGTTCTTTAATAGCCGGAGTCTCTCGATTCTCATCAGCACCAAATACTTTCTCTACGTATTTCCCATATGTAAAATATGCCAAGACTAGCAATACTATGGAAGAAAAAAACGTCAACATTGAAATTACCCCCTGTTTAAGATTATACTATGTGATATAGAACATAATATTCCAAAATAATATAACTTTAAATATAAAATAATTATTGAATTAACAGTTTAGTTTTTGTTTTAATAAAAAATTAAAAGATTAAATAAACTGTACTTAGTAGAAAAAATAATAAAAAT